>JASIEN010000023.1 GCA_030045935.1 Candidatus Sulfotelmatobacter sp. | reverse complement strand
CATGCAGGATGCGACGCCGCTGACCCTCGGCCAAGAGTGGTCCGGTTATGCCTCGATGCTCGGCGCCTGTGCCGGTCGAATTGAAGACGCTCTGAAAGGCGTATACGAGCTCCCTCTCGGAGGTACGGCCGTCGGCACAGGCCTCAATGCGGCTCCAGGATTTGATCAGGCAGCCGCGGCCGGGATCTCGATGCTGACCCAGCTCCCTTTTGTAAGCGCGCCGAATAAATTCGCTGTGCAAGGCGCGCACGACGCGTTGGTTCAATTGTCCGGCTCGCTGCGCACCTTATCAGTCTCTCTATATAAGATCGCCAACGACATTCGCTTGATGTCCTGCGGTCCACGGGCCGGCTTTGCGGAATTGATCGTTCCAGCCAATGAACCCGGCTCTTCCATTATGCCAGGTAAGGTGAATCCCACGCAGGCGGAGGCGCTCGCAATGATTGCCGTCCAGGTGATGGCGAACGATGTGGCTGTGGGCTTCGGCGGCGCCGGCGGATACCTCGAAATGAATGTCTACAAGCCGCTCATCATTTATAACGTGACCCACTCCATCACCTTGATAACCGACTCCTGCACGAACTTCCGGAAGTTCCTGGTGGAAGGAACTCAGCCGAATCTGAAGAAGATCAACCAGTATGTCGAAGAATCGCTCATGCTGGTCACGGCCCTTTCACCGGTGATCGGGTATGACAAGGCTTCCAAAATTGCCCATTATGCAAATGACAACGACCTCACGCTCAAGGCTGCAGCGCTGAAGCTGGGTTTTGTGACGGAAGCTGAATTCGATCGCGTCGTCGATCCCAAGAAAATGGTCCGGCCCTACGTCGCAACGCCTGTCGCTGCCTAGGCTGCCGGCTTTCGCCAAGAATCGCAATGCCGGGGGTTGGGGCCGGCTTGACTCGTCTCGGGCCGGCTCTGCCTCACTTTGTCCCGCTGTTTCGAGGTTTGGATGACTTCAGCGGTGGTAAGACCGCAGTCACCGGGAACAAGTATGACGAGGGAGGAATCCTCAAATTTAATCCTCGCCTTTGCTCGAGTTTTGTATGTCAACGGCGAATCCACGGACCAGACTGTAGCCGTTGCGGAACGCGTGAGCAACTGTCTGGGATTTCGTGCCACAATTTTCCCGCGCTGGGCGGAACTGAAAACTCAAATCGAGAACACGAACGGCAAATCCATCTCGGCAATCGACGCGTCGCCTTCTGGGGTAGACATGGATCGCGTGGCTTCGACTTTACGAACCGTCAAAGAGTTGTGTAACGGTCAGTTGGTTCCGGCCGGTGCTATGGAAGCAATGAATAGAATCGAAAAGCTACCTCCTGCACCGACGTGGCTATTCACTCTAGCGGCCGCGGCGGGCGCAGTGGCCTTAGCTGTGATCTTCGGTGTGCGGCACCTCACAGCAGCGCTCCTCATAATGGGAAGTGCGGGGGCTGGCGCAATTCTGCGCCGCACCTTGGCCCGTTACAGCACAAATCTTTTTCTGCAGCCATTTAGCGCGTCGTTGGTTGCCGGCATAGTTGGGGCTCTGGCGGTTCGATACAGCCTGAGTTCGTCGCTGCGCCTTGTTGCAGTCTGCCCGTGCATGGTGCTGGTACCGGGACCGCATTTCCTCAATGGCATGTTGGACATGATCAGGGGCCGCATGAATCTTGGAGCGGCGCGTCTGATCTACGCCGTGCTCATCGTTGTGGCCATCTCGACAGGGCTGCTGCTCGGGCTCGCTCTTTTTGGCGTCTCCTTGCCCGTGGACCCGGCCAGCAGGGCGGTGCCTCTATGGCATGATGTGATTGCGGCGGGGGTGGCGGTCGCTTGCTACAGTATTTTCTTTTCCTCGCCTCTGAATATGCTGCCCTGGCCGGTCGTGGTTGGAGCGGTGGCCCATGCTTTAAGGTGGGTCGCGCTTACAACGTTCAAGACTAGCGCCGCCACGGGTGCATTCGTTGCCTGTCTTATCGTGGGTGTGATCCTCGCACCCGTCGCCCGGCGGCGGTGCATGCCCTTCGCGGCCATCGGCTTCGCTTCCGTGGTCTCAATGATGCCCGGCGTCTTGATGTTTAGAGTGGCGAGCGGACTCGTACAACTCACCAACAGCGCGCAGAGGACTTGGGAGCTCATGGGTGCGACGCTGGCGGACGGCTGGATCGCAATTTTGATCATTTTGGCTATGAGCTTCGGGCTGATCGTCCCGAAGTTAGTCTTTGACTATGTTAGTGAGCGCTGACGACATCGCTCTCGACTCCAGGATCTGGGTGGAGTTTCTTGGGGCGCTCTAGGAAAGGAATATCAGCATGAACCTCGCCGGACTCGTAGCCGCCCTGCTTCCAGTATTTTTTGTCCTTGCGCTTGGCTACGCCGCCGGCAAGCGTAATGCCTTTGACGCCGACCAGGCTGCTGGGTTGAGCAAGCTGGCGGTTTCGTATGCCTTGCCCGCGTCTTTGTTTGTCGGCATGACCGATATCCCGAGGGATTTGCTTCTGCAACAAGGCCCTCTCGTTTTGGCACTGATTCTGGCTCACGTTGGCCTTTTTTTCGTCGCCTGGATCGCGTTGGGACTCATACCGGGCTTGCGAGGAACGCCCTCGATTCTCTACGCCCTTATGCTGTCGACCTCGGCGACGCCTGTATTTGGCTTGGCCGTGCTTCAGCCGATCCTGGGTCCCGCTGCCGCCGGCGCTGTGGGGCTCGTCGCCTTATCGATTAATCTCGTGGTGCCTGCCACTGTCGTTCTATTGGAAGTAGATGCCGCCAAGCGTGGGACCACAGCTAAGCAGGGTTCGACGTCCAGTCCTGTCCTCACTGGGTTAAGCTCAGGTTTGAAATCACCACTCCTCTGGGGGCCAATCATTGGAATTGCCATCGTCATTGCCAAAATACCCCTGCCGAAGGTGGTGACCGCATGCTTTGACCTGATCGGTTCGACGACTTCCGGGGTTGCAGTCTTTGCCGTGGGTCTGGTACTGGCCGCCCACGCGTTCCAGTTTTCCCGTGTCGTCTTTCTCGGGACCCTCGGCCGCCTTAGTGTGCAGAATTTAGTCCTGCTCGTTCTCCTGCGTTTGCTGCACGTCAGCAGTCCATTCTCGCGTGAGGCGTTGATCTGCTGCAGCTTTCCTTTGGCGACAGTTGTTGTGCTCTTCGCCGCGCGATATAGATCCTCGGAATCTGAAACGGCATCCATGCTTCTACTTTCGACGCTTTCTTTAGCAATTACGGTCCCAATCATCCTCTGGCTTACGCATCACTGGCCCGTGTAGACAGCAATTGCAAGGCAAAATGGCTCGGAAATCCCACTACAACTGTAATTCTCAGAGTGAGTCGTAGTCAGTAGATTCCGATGCTCAACACGGAGGAAGAAATGAGCACTAATAGTGGAAGGG
>JASIEN010000278.1 GCA_030045935.1 Candidatus Sulfotelmatobacter sp. | reverse complement strand
TGATGACGTGCTGCGTGACCAAGTCGCGACTGACCCCGGTCAGCGAGTTGGAAATCCGTCAGCGCTTCCGTCAGACAACAGGCGGAAAGGGTTCGCCGCCGATGGGCGAAAGAATCCGCACAATCAATAACTTCCAACCCACGGATAGTCCGAAAATCAAGACCATCTGATTTGGCTTGAATGTTGCCAGTCAATCGAGAAAAGACCATGAGCCACACGATCAAATATCTACCGTATTCGATGGTTACGCCACGAAGCGTTTATCTGAGCCGGCGCCGCTTTCTTGCGACTGCGATAGCGACGAGGGCGGGGTCGCAGGTCGCCGCGGCCGCCGGGCTGAACTTTGTAAAAAGCCCTTTGAGCACGAGTGAAAAGCAGACTCCGTACCAGGCGATTACGACTTACAACAACTACTACGAGTTTGGCACCGACAAATCGGATCCGGCGAAGAATGCTAAGACGCTGCGCACTCGTCCTTGGACCGTTGCAATCGAAGGCACCGTCGAACAGCCTCTCATGTTGGATATCGATACGGTATTCAAAATTGCCCCTCTTGAAGAGCGCGTGTACCGCCATCGCTGTGTTGAAGCATGGTCGATCGTAGTCCCCTGGATCGGCTTTCCGCTCAGCGCGTTGGTGAATCTCGCGAAGCCGCGGTCGAACGCCAAATACGTGGCGTTCCAAACCTTGTACGATCCCAAGCAAATGCCCTTGGGAAAGAAGGCCGGAATCCAGCTTCCGTATGTCGAAGGTTTGCGCATGGACGAGGCCATGCACCCGCTGGCGTTTCTAGCCGTCGGTTTGTACGGCGATGTCCTCCCGAATCAAAATGGGGCGCCATTGCGTTTGGTTGTCCCTTGGAAATACGGCTTTAAGAGTATCAAATCAATCGTCAAGATCCGGTTTGTCGAGAAGCAGCCGCCAACCACCTGGAACATCGCGAACTCGAACGAGTACGGGTTTTATTCAAACGTAAATCCGGAAGTGGACCATCCGCGGTGGAGCCAGGCTAAAGAGCGCCGATTGGGTGACTTGTTTATGCATCCGACGCAAAAGTTCAACGGGTACGGTGATCAGGTTGCGCGCCTCTATGCCGGAATGGATCTGAAGAAGAACTTCTAGCCGTGAACCGTATCCTTTCATCACGACTTGCGAAGACCTGGTTGTTTCTATTGTGTCTCACACCATTGGCCCTTCTCGGTTACCGGATCTACGCCAATGAACTGAGCGCAAATCCGGTTGAGTTCATTGAACACTATATCGGCGATTGGGCGATTCGGTTGCTGCTCATAACGCTATGCGTCACCCCGCTGCGAAAGCTGACGGGGTGGTCGCAGCTCTCGCGGTTTCGCCGGCTGCTGGGGCTCTTCGCGTTTTTTTATGCGGTCCTCCACTTTCTCACGTACCTTTTATTCGATAAGCAGTTCGACCTCATGGCAATTCTCGGCGACATAAGCAAGCGCCGATACATTACGGTTGGGTTTTTGAGTTGGGTCTGCATGGGCGCCCTGGCAACCACTTCGACTGCCGGCTGGGTCCGGCGAATGGGCCTGGAGCGGTGGCACCGCCTGCACAGACTGATCTATCTTAGCGCTGCCGCGGCGGTAATCCACTATTACTGGCTGGTAAAGTCCGACATCCGGTTGCCGGCGATGTACGGAGCCATCCTTGCCGTTCTCCTGATCGCACGCGTGCCTTGGCTCTGGAAGAAAGCGAGGGACGGAGGCTTCCGTGTGCGCTTGACCAAGGTTCATCGCGAGACGAACGACGCCGTCACACTGACGTTTTCCCTGCTGGGTGGCAAGACACTGCAATCGAAGCCGGGCCAATTTCTTACCTTCAATTGGGTTGTGAACAGCCAAACTCTCCCCCGATCCTATTCCATCTCATCCGCACCGAGCCGCCTTGGATCTTTCGACGTAACCGTCAAGAAGCAGGGAATCGTTTCGACGTTTTTGAACGAATCGGCACGTGAAGGTTTGACCGTGGTTGCCCAGGGTCCATACGGTCGGTTCGTACTCGATCTGGCCGAGCACGGAGCGCCTGTGTTCTTCGCTGGAGGGAGCGGAATCACTCCGATTCTCAGCATGCTTCGATATGTCGAAGAGGCGTCTCCCGGGTGCGATGTAACGTTGTTCTACGCCTCACGCGACGAGCACCAGATAATCTTCAAAGCCGAGCTCGATCGCTTGGCGGCCCGTTTGAGCAAGTTCCGCTTCGTTCCGATCGTTACCAGACCAGGTGCCGAATGGGCCGGGGAGCGGGGTGAACTCACCAAAGAAATGGTGCTTAAAACTTTGCCGGCCGTTGAAGATAAGACATTCTTTTTATGCGGGCCGGCGGGATTCATGACCGCGGTCAGCGGAATCCTTACCTCGCTCGGAGTTGGCGCGAACCAAATTCATCAGGAGAGGTTTACGCCCGGTGCGGTGGCCTACGCTCCAGGAGAGAGCGTTCCTTGCACCGTTGAGTTCACAAGATCGCGTAAGCGGTTAGAATGCAACTCCACCGAAACTTTGCTCTCGGTGGCAGAAAGGAACGGCGTCGACATACCCGCGAGCTGCAGAATTGGGCAGTGTGGAACCTGCGCGACCCGCGTGCTCGCCGGCGAAGTACAGATGGAATCCGATGAGGGGCTCAGTCCCGCTCTACGCGCGGAAGGGTTCAGCCTTCTTTGTGTTGGGCGAGCAAGGGGAATGGTTAGCCTTGAGGCCTAGGACCGCCATTCGAAAGGCTGCTCGGGAGCCGAAAATTCCGCTTACTATCTCCGGGTTCACCCGCATCGATGACCGCTAGTTACATTGAACAATGAAAGCGAGACGAACTCGAGACCGACTCCGGTCAGTGTGTTGGAGATCCGTCCCGGGTCCGTCCCTGGAATGCAAGATTGGTTCACCGCCATTGTGGAAGCTCTCGCCGAATCAGAGATTTACATCTGTGCAAGCTATTTGGAATTGACTCTTTGTTGTGGCTCGTCGGATGCACTACCGGCGCTGTCCTATGCGCGAAACCATCGCCGAGGAAGGAGAATGCATGAGCCAGGCTCGTTCGATCCAAACTTCGAGACAAACGAAGAAGAGTCCCGAACTCGGCTCGAAAACATCTGTGCCGGTTACGTCCGTCCACAAGGTCGAGGCGGATGGCGTGCGCGTCTTCTATCGCGCGGCCGGGGACACAAATTCCCCCGTTGTGCTGCTGCTCCATGGGTTTCCGGCTTCCTCTTTCATGTTCCGCGAGCTTATTCCGCGTCTCGCGAACGACTACCGCGTGATTGCGCCGGACCTCCCGGGCTTCGGATTCACCGAGGTTCCAGAAGAGCGGCAATACATCTATTCGTTCGACCGGCTGGCAGCGACGCTCAACGCATTCACGGATGCGCTCAAAATCAGGCGATTCGCGCTGTATGTGTTCGATTACGGAGCGCCAACTGGATTCCGTCTGGCCTTGGCTCACCCCGACCGCGTCACTGCGATCGTCACGCAGAACGGCAACGCCTATGAAGAGGGGCTCGCCGATGCCTGGGCGCCGATCCGGAAATACTGGGCTGAACCGACACCGGAGAATCGTGAGGTACTGCGCACAAACATTCTTACGGTAGAGGGAACCCGCTGGCAGTACACGCACGGCGTGAGCGATCCCGAGACCATTCCGCCCGAATCCTACATGCTGGACGCGGCTCTATTGGAGCGTCCGGGCAACAAGGACATTCAGCTCGATTTGTTTCGCGATTACGCCTCAAACGTCAAGCTCTATCCGGCGTTTCACGACTATTTCCGCAAAGTGAAGCCGCCTTTGCTGGCGATTTGGGGCAGGAACGACCCATTCTTCCTTCCCGCAGGGGCCGAGGCATTTCGACGAGACATACCGGATGCGCAGGTCGAATTCCTGGACACCGGACATTTTGCGCTTGAGACGCACGTAGTGGAAATTGCCGCCACGATGAGGAAGTTCCTCGAGGCCAATGGAGTATCGCAATGAGCGCTTTTGCCCCGAACGCCACGGCGGTGTTGGTCCATGGCGCATGGGCCGATGGTTCCTGCTGGCAGAAGGTTATTCTGCCGTTGCAAAAGGAGGGCCTTGGGGTAATCTGCGCGCCTTTGCC
>JASIEN010000277.1 GCA_030045935.1 Candidatus Sulfotelmatobacter sp. | reverse complement strand
CTGAATCACGAGATTCTTGATGAATTCCAGAAGCTCGGTTATCCGATCTTCTCGCAGAACACGCTGCCGATCGATGACGACATGCTGGAGCGATTGTTCGGCGACGAAGTGCGAGCGGGTGTAATCAGCCATCCGCTTGACATTGGGGACGCCTGGAAAAACTCTTACTCTTGCAGCACCAACCACAAGGTCTGGGCAGCAAAATTCACCGCGCGGCACCCGAACCTGGTTGCGCTCGAGATTTCCAGCTTCAAATGCGGGCACGATGCGCCCATTTACGGCGTGATCGAAGGCATCATCGAGCAATCAGGCACGCCATACTTCTGCTTCAAGGACCTTGACGAGAACAAGCCCACGGGGTCGATTCGCATTCGCGTGGAGACGATCGATTATTTCCTGCGCCGCTATCGCGAAGAAGTCATTCGCAAGCGCAAAGCCGTGCAGGATATCGAAGCTCAGCTTGCCGCGCTGGAAGCGCAACTGCGCGCCGAAAAATTTGGTTCAGAAATGCCACAGTCTGTGCCCGAGTGGGAACATGAGGCGCAGGGCATGGCCGCGGACTAAATTTCGTTTAAGCAGTTCTGGCGATGATTTTAGGAGTAGTGTCTCTCATGAGACTTCATTAGTTGAAGGAATCCTGCGACGTCACCGAACAAATTTCTGCAACTACAACGCAGGAAAAATAATCAATTCAGAAAAACGTCCTTAGGCGTGGAGGAAGCCTGGTATGGCCACTGCCCCAAAATTCCGTATTGACGTAGATATCCACAACCTGCTGATGAAATCAGCGCCCGGCCCTGTTCTCGTGCCGCCGCCCAAAGGCATGACGTTGCCGGAACCCGTCTTCCCGCAATATCCAGAAAAGCTGTCCGATCCCGGCCCCGAGGTCGCTCCCGAGAAGCGCGACTGGAGTCTTAATCATGTATATCGCACTATGCGCGGGTGGCTCTTTCCCTATATCCGCTCGCGCGTGCTGCCCGGCGAATTTCATCCCATCACTGCTTATCTGTTCCTGGAATACAAGTGCAATCTCGACTGCTGGTATTGCTGGGCCTTCAACAACAAAGTAAAGGGGATGACTGAAGACGTCGCGCGCCGTTCCATTGACTGGCTGCACGACCACGGCTGCCGGGTGCTGGCGCTGATGGGCGGCGAACCGCTGCTGCGGCCGCAATTCGCGCACAAGGTGGTTTACTACGCTGCCAAGAAAGGATTCTGGATTTACATCGGCACCAACGCCCGTCTGCTGCGCCCCGACGTCGCCGACCGATTAGGCGACGCTGGAGCAGCGGTGTTCAATTTCGCCGTCGATGCCTGGGACGAGAAACCAAGTCTGCCCAAGGCTGTGGTGCCGGTACGAAAGCACCTCGAACATCTGCTGAGAAAGCAATACGTCTACGGCTACATGGTGTTCTTCAACATGAACATCTGCCGCAACAACACCGAAGACATCCGCACTCTCACCGAGTATGCGCACGATCGCCGCATTGCCACCGACTACCACATCAACGAAACACCTATGCTCGAACAGGACGAGCACTTCAAACATCTCTATGACAATCCGACGTACATTCGTCCCGAGGACTGGCCGGCGATCGATTCGCTCGTCGATTATCTGATCGAGAAAAACAAACAAGGCTATCAGATGGTGAATTCCATCCAGAGATTGCAGGAGATCAAGGCTTTCATCCGCATGGCCAGCGGCCCAGAACTGAAGCGTGTCGGCTGGAACGGGGATGGAACCGGAACCAACGGCGACGTTGCCAAGAAATTGATCGGAACGCCCGGTATCGTGCAGGACGCCAATGGTGAATTGCACTTTGCGGAGTGGAATTGCCGCGCCGGCCAGAACAATGTGATCATCCGAACTGATGGTACGGTCGCTCCCTGCTTCCCGATGTATGCGTCAACCTACAACTGGGGGAACATCGACGAGCACAAGTTCGAGACCGGGCAACTTGCTTCCATGAAGAAGACGTGCCAGCAGCACTGCTTCTCTACGCTCAACCACAACCTTGCTTACTGCTACAACGACGCTCGTGTGATCAAGTTTGTTTGGACAAATCTGGTTACCAACCGCATGAAAGGTGGCGCGCGCAGTTTCGAGGATTGGGAAGCGAAGACGTCGGAAGGCCGAACATAGCGATTCGTCTGGTTATTGCCTAAGGTTGGCTTCCGGGGCGGCGACGCCGATGTTCTGGCGTCGCCGCTTATCTTCCAGGCGTGCAACAGCCTTCCCGCCGATTTTCGCTCCAAAGACGCGCGAGTTCTCGCTGCATATCAATCGGGATTCATTCCCAGCAATTCCTCATGACCTTCGAACACTGATTTGACCCACTTCGCGAATCGTTCTCGCACGCGCGGTTTTGTATTAGCGATCTCGAGCTCGCATCCGGATTTTCTGGCTTGGTTGTATACATTCGCGAGAATACCAACGCCGAAGTTGTCAACGTGTTCAATCCCCGATAAATCCAATATGACACGCTCGGATCGCTGGATGAGATTCAGGAGCTTGTACACGATTGCCGGAGCCGTAGCGGTGGTGATCGGGCTCTTCACCAAGACCATTGTTTCAGAGCGCTTCTTACTGATTACGGGCAGCAGTTCGTCGGCAGCACAAATGACGGGCTTAGCAGCCATAAACATCTCCTGTTGTGGATCCGCCGTTGTTGGGCCGGGTTGCCCTGGTGGTTCGGCAGCCCCTGTTGTCTTGATAGTGAAAAATCGATGAAAAGCGTTTCACCTTCCCGCCACCAGCTGCGAGCTGTCCCCCTGCTAAGTCGGAACGCCTGCTCGTAACTCGCCGTGCGGGTCGCAGCTGACTCCAAAGCACGAGCGTGAGCGGATCCACAAATACGTCAGTCACGTGGTCAGTCGATGGCGTCAGCGGCGGAAATTCCAATACTGGAACGGTCAGTTCGAGCGGCACGTATACGGCGCCGTCGGTTTCAGGTTCGCATACGGTGACTGCGACCAGCGTGCCAGGGTCTTCCTCCTATCCCCATGCGATTTTGGGAGGAGGCAAGGACGGTAACATCTTTGTGATCAACCGTGACAGCATGGCTGGATTCAGCGACTCCGCGAACAATGTGTTACAAACGGTTCACACTGGCACGCAGCAGTATGACAACATTTTCTCCACACCCGTGTGCTGGAATGGCGACATCTATTTGCATCCGAACGCAGACGTTATGCATGCCTTTAGTTGGAATGCCGGCCCAGACGCGGGGCGGCAGCTCTCAAGCAACCCCACATCCTCGGGCAGCACGGTATTCAATATGCACGGCGCGACGCCATCGCTGTCCGCCAACGGCGACAATAACGCGATCATTTGGGAAATCGACAACTCGGCTTATGTCGGCACCGATCCCAGCACCAGCGGTCCGGCACTTCTTCACGCTCTGGATGCAACGAATGTCGCCAATGAGCTGTAAAACAGCACGCAGGCGGGAACCCGCGACACCGCCGGATTGGCGCTCAAATTCACCGTGCCGACGATTGCGAACGGAAGGGTCTTCGTACCGACAGCGAGCGAACTTGATATATACGGATTGCTCAATCCATAACGTGTGGAGCGGGCACTCCTGCCCGCGAGACCGGCGGCGGGTTTGAGTACCTAACGTGAATGATTCACTCCAGCCTGCGCGTCGGGCCGGTTCTTCACAACCTTCTTTTGCCGCTTGGCTTCGTCGTCCTCGCGTGAGCTGATTCCCTGAGCCGGCCGTTTCGGAACCCGCGTCGAGATCTGTCCTTCGTGCGCCGCAACTTCCGGTTCCGTGCGGTGACGCTCGGTTCGCGTCTGCACCTCGCGCCGACTTCGATTCATCCCGGTTTCGGCCCCGTCTGCTCTGCTGTAGAGGTTTTCGTCCTCGTCGGCCTCGTAGACCTCTTCCCCGGCATCAAGATCGGTCTGTTCAGGTTTCGTGTCTTGTTGAGTGTTTGTGTGAGGCGATTTTTGTATTGTCATGAAGGGTCCCCTTAAGTTAGATGAAGGAGCGAGATGACCGTTGCACGGCGCGTCTGGTATATCGCCAGCGAACCCAGTGGCGAGGGGGTTTGCAGAGCTGGCGCTTAAGTGAAAGATCTCGATTGCTCTGGATTGCCGTCAACCGCTGCGGGTATGATACGGACGCACGAGGAACGCGAACGATGAACAAAGTTGTAGCCGGGGCCGAGGAAGCCATCGCCGATATTGTCGATGGGTCGGTCATCATGATAGGCGGGTTTGGGCTGTGCGGAATTCCGGAAAACTTGATTCGAGCCCTTGCGCGCAAAGGCCCGAAGAACCTCACCACAATCAGCAACAATGCGGGCATAGATGGCCAAGGATTGGGCGTGCTGCTTGCCGCAGGCCAGATTCGCCGCCATATCGGAACCTATGTCGGAGAAAATAAGTTATTGGAGTCGATGGTGCTCTCCGGACAGGTCCAGCTCGATCTCGTTCCGCAGGGGACGTTTTCCGAGCGAATTCGCGCCGGTGGCGCCGGTATCCCGGCATTTTTTACACCCACGGGAGTTGGCACCATCGTCGCCGATGGAAAAGAGACGCGCGAGTTCGATGGCCGCACTTACGTGATGGAGCGCTGGCTCAAGGCTGATTTTGCGCTGGTGAAGGCGTGGAAAGGCGACCGCATGGGCAATCTGGTTTATCGCAAGACGGCGCGGAATTTTAATCCCATCATGGCAACCGCGGCAAAGATCACTATTGCGGAAGTTGAGCACCTTGTCGAACCCGGCGAACTCGACCCCGACATGGTGCACACGCCCTCGGTTTACGTGAAGCGAATTTTTCAGGGCGAAATGTACGAGAAGAGAATCGAGAAAAGAACAGTGAGGAAGGCTGGGTAGCCCTGAATACTGAGTGCTCGCGCTCGCAAGGCAGTACTCTATAGGGACCAACCACTGACCTATGAACAAGTCCGGCAAAGACATTGACAAACGCCAGCGCATCGTGAAGCGCATTGCCCGCGAGCTGCGAGACGGTTTCTACGTCAATCTCGGCATCGGCATGCCCACGCTGATTTCGAATTATGTTCCTGTGGGAATGGAAGTAATTCTGCAGTCGGAAAACGGAATGTTGGGCATTGGGCCTTATCCGATCGAAGGCCAGGAAGATGCCGACCTTATCAATGCAGGCAAGGAAACCGTTACCGAGATGGCCGGCACTTCGTATTTTTCCAGCGCCGATTCGTTTGCCATGATCCGCGGCGCGCACGTTGACCTTAGCGTCCTCGGTGCAATGGAGGTTGACGAGAAGGGCAATCTGGCCAACTGGATGATTCCCGGCAAAATGGTGAAAGGCATGGGCGGCGCGATGGACTTGGTCGCCGGCGCGCGGCGCGTGATCGTCGCCATGGAGCACACCACGCGCGAAGGCGCTCCCAAGATTCTGAAGAAATGCACTTTGCCTCTTACCGGCGTCGGCGTTGTCGATACCATCGTGACCGAGATGGCCTACATTCGCGTAGCGAAAGATGGGCTTGTGCTCGAGGAAATGGCGCCGGGATTGACCACTAACGATGTGCAGGGTGCGACGGAAGCGAAATTGAGTGTAAGTCCAAATCTGAAGACGATGGCAAGCTGAGGGTGCCGCCGGCCTTCTCCTAGAGCCTGAACGGCGCCGCCAGTAGCCGGAATGGCAGAGTGATCGCCAGATAGACAACCTCCAGCACTCCCTTCACGGCAACACCCACGATACGAAACGGCAATAGGAGCAGCCAGACAAACGGGTAGGCAATCAACGCCAGCAGAGCCAGCGGCCAGCAGATGACGAACAGTAGGCACCATAGAAGGAACGTCAGCATAGCAGACCCTCGACCTATAGAAATATACGGCGGCGAAGGTGAAGAAGTTCCCGACCGGCAGTCCGAAAGCTGCGGCCTATTCATACCTGAGCGCCTCTGCCGGCAAAGTTCTCCCCGCTGACCATGAGGGATACAGCGTCGCCACGAAAGAAACTCCAATCGCCACCAGCGCCACCAGTGCGCCGTCGATCAACCGGGGCGCGAACGGGACGTAATCTATCGAATAAACCTCAGGCGAAAGCGAAATCATGTGATAGTGCCCGCCCGCATAAGAAATCGCATAACCCAGCACAAGGCCGATCGCGGTCCCGATCACGCCAATCAACACTCCCTGCGCCATAAAAATACTCCGCACCTGCGACGTCTTCGTGCCCATTGACATGAGCACGGCAATGTCTTTGGT
>JASIEN010000276.1 GCA_030045935.1 Candidatus Sulfotelmatobacter sp. | reverse complement strand
CGCCGAGCAGGATGTTGCCGATCCCGCCGATCAGGACATTCTTCATAACACCTTCACTCGCGCGATCTGGCGGCCGGAGGGATCGAAGGCGTGACAGGCGCAGGCCATGCACGGATCGAACGAGTGCACCGTGCGCAACACTTCCAGCGGCTCTTCGGGCCGTGCAAGCGGCGTGCGCAACAGCGAGGCTTCGTAGGGACCGTGATTGCCCGCATGATCGCGGGGGCTGGCATTCCAGGTCGAGGGAACGACGGCCTGGTAGTTACGGATTCTTCCCTCTTTGATCACGACCCAGTGTGAGAGCGTGCCGCGCGGGGCCTCGTGAGTTCCGACGCCTTCTATCTCGTGACTGGGGAAGACCGGCTGATTGTGCACGCTATAGTCGCCCTTGGCGATGTTGTCGATGAGAAGCTGCAGGTGTTTCTGCGCGAGTTCGGCCAACATGCAGGCGCGGATGGCTCGCGCGGCGTGGCGGCCGAGAGTGGAGTGCAGCATGTCTGGCGTGACGTTCGGTCCGCCGGCGGCCTTCACTTTTTCAATGGCGAGCTTTGTATACTTGACCGTGAGCGGATCGCCCTGAGCGAATCCTGTTAAAACCTGCGCCAGCGGCCCGACCTGCATGGGTTGACCGTTGTAGCGCGGCGCTTTCACCCAGGAATATTTTTGATCTCCGTCCCAGCCGGTGAAGGCAGGGTCGGTCTCGCCCTTCCAGGGATGCAGCGGGCCTTTTCCATTCTGATAGTAGGCATGCGTGATATCTTCGGCGACGCCTTCGCGAAATTCTTTGTCGGATGCCGTCTTGAAGGGATGAACGCCGGAGATGTTTCCGTTGAGAATCGTTCCGCCAGCAAGGTCATAAGCGGTCGCGCTGGTGTCGAGAGGAAGATCGGGCACAGCGAGATAGTTGCGCACGCCACTGCCAATTTTGAACCACTCGGGATACATCGCAGCCACTGCGCACACATCGACAAAATAAACCTCGTTCACGAACCGGATAACGTCGTCGAACAGGAGGCGGATCATTTCCAGGCGATCCATGTCGAGGGCGCTTTGCGAATCGAGGTCGATGGCGTTGGCCACCCCACCGACGGTGAGATTCTGAATGTGCGGGGTTTTCGAGCCGAGAATTCCAACAATCTGCAGAGCCTTGCGCTGATACTCGAGTGCCTGCACGTAGTGCGAGAAGGCAAGCAGGTTGACATCGGGTGAGAGACGCATCGCGGGATGGCCCCAGTAACCGTTCATGAAGATGCCCAGCTGGCCGCTCGCGGCGACGGCGTTCACTCGCTCCTGTGCGGCTTTGAATTCTTCGCGGGAGTTGCGTGTCCAGGGCGAGATGCTTTCGGCGAGTTTTGCAGTGGTCGCAGGATCAGCCTTGGGAATCTGCAGGACATCGACCCAATCGAGCGCGGAAAGTTGATAGAAGTGAACGATATGGTCGTGCAGCGCATGGGCAATCAAAATCAGATTGCGGATGTATTGAGCGTTGAGCGGAATTTCCAGCTTGAGCGCGTCTTCCACAGCGCGGACGCTGGCCATGGCGTGCACCGTGGTACAGACGCCACAGAAGCGTTGTGTGAACAGCCATGCGTCCCGCGGGTCACGGCCTTTGAGAATGTTTTCGATGCCTCGCCACATGGTGCAGGAGGCCCATGCATTGTTGACGACGTTGTTGTCCACCTCGACATCGACGCGAAGGTGGCCTTCGATTCTGGTGATGGGATCAATCGTGATTCGTTTTGACATAGGACCTGCTTAAGTCGGCGTTATCCAGAATTTTGTAATCGACAAAGCCGAAATTCAGATACTGCTTCCACATAACGAAGGGTTCGTGGACGGTGAAATAGCTGGTCATATCCCGCCATTCCTGCAAGGTCGCGGGAAGGATCGCGCAAGCTTTGACCATGAGAAGAAAGCCCGCAATACCTGCTGTTGCGAAGCCAATGGCCACCAGGAGTTCGATCGTAGACGGGAAGTAAATGGCCTTGGGACCCGGCATGTAGGCCAGAGTGGTGGGCGTGAAGCGGTAGAGCATGCCTCCCAGCGTACTGAACAGATAACCTAACCACATGCTCTGCCATTTTTGATCTTTGAGGGAGCCGCGTAGCAGCCAGCCGCCATAGCCAATCAAGAACATCTCCGTCCAGAAAATGCCAGCGAACTCATTCAGGTGAAAGGCAGTCCCGAGCGAGCCAACCACCAGCAGCCCGAGGATACGCACGGCGATCCAGCCGAAGATGATCCAGGAGGAAATGCGGGCAGCTTCATTAAGTACGTCCATGTCCATAGCGCGACGCCAGAATACGCAGCAGAGCATGGTCGTCCCCGCCACACAGCCAAATGACATGAAGGCAGCGGCGCCGAGATAGAGCAGTGGCAACAAAGGCGTCTGCCACAGGGGATGTACGCGCGGCCCCGCTAGTAGCATCAGCGCGCCCAAGGACGACTGGTGCATGGCGGGCAGCAAGTAGGCCAGAGAAATAATGAAGGGGAAGCACTTGTGCAGAACATGCTCCAGCGTTTCGATTGCGGGGCGCAACGGGACGTTGAGATACCAGAGACGCTCGAGAATGGGCGTCAGGTTTTCGATCAGAAGCGGGACGGTGGCGTAGATGGACATGCAGATGGCAACTTCGGCCATGGGCGAGTGCAGGTTCCATCGCCAGGGGAAGAGCACCCAATAGAAGTTCCAGGGACGGCCGACATCGACGCCCAGCAAACAGAGGCCGCAAACATAGGCCAACATGCTGGTGAGCAGCGCCATGCGCATCAGCGGGAATAGCAGCCTGCGGCGAAACACCCACGCGCAAACTCCAACGGAAAAGGCCCCCGAGCCAAGCGCAGTGAGCACAACGACGTTGAAGGTCTTCCAGATTCCCCAGCCGAATTTGTCGTTCATGCCGCTGGCCGGGCCGAGGCCGGCGATCTCACGGTAACCGGTGAGCAACAGAGCCAGTAGAGTGAGCGAGACGAGCAGCAGAAAAAATCGGTTGAGGATGGGAAACCCGAAGGCGGGGACGAAACGCTCCCAGCGGGTTCTTGCGTCGGCGCTCGTTTTGAAAGGCCTTGTGGCCGGGCCATTATTAGTGCTTGCAGTGCTCATTGTTCGGTCCTAGAGTTGCGGCCTCAAACCGGTTTCTTTTTCCAGCTGGTGCGCTTCTTCCTCGTGCGCGGCCAGGTTCTTGCGAATGACTGCTACCAGCCCCACATAAAGAGCTGCGGGCAGCGCGAAATATTCATAAATACGCCGCTGCCAGCGCAATTGTTTGGCCGGAACAGGCTCGGGGCCTAATTCCGGCAGGCCGAGCTTTTCAAAGGGAACACGCGATAGATAAAGGCACTGCGTGCCGCCGTTGTCGGTTTCTCCGTAAACGCGGTCCTGATAGTAGCGACCGGGATTGTTCTTGATACGGCGTTTGGCCTCCAGCAACAATGCCGGGCGGGGCCCGAAAATCACAGCTCCTGTCGGGCAGACACTTGTACAACCGGGCTTGAGGCCACGGGCGAGGCGGTGGCTGCAGAGTTCACATTTCGTAATCAGCGGGTTGATGCCTCGCCACTGGAAGCGTGGCACCGAGTAAGGGCACGTAATCGTGCAATAACGGCAGCCAATGCAGCGCGAGCCTTCCCAGCGGACGACCCCAGTATCGGAATCTTTGTAGAGCGCCTCGAAGGGGCATCCGGCGGCGCAGCCCGGGTCGAAGCACTGCATGCATTGGCGTTTCACGAATGATGAAGGCGAATTACCTTCCGGCTTGTAGAGCTTAATAATGTTGCGGGTAAAGACATTCAGGTCGGTGGGTGCTTCGTGCAATCCCTCGGCATCGGTGTCAGCTGGAGTGTTGTTGGCCTCGTTGCAGGCCACTTCGCAGGACTTGCAGCCAATGCAAAGCGTGGCGTCGTACAGCAAACCAAGCGGAACATTAGGAGCTGGAATACTCTCTTCTGCTTCGACTGCTTTGACACCGACAGTCGCGGCCATGGCTGCCGGCACTCCGGCTTTGGCGATATTGGTGAGAAGTTCGCGCCGTGTGAGACCCACGTCAGTCCTCATTTCGATGGAAACCCTTAGTGGTTTCGGCTTCCCTGATTTTTTCGGCAGCGGCGGCCCGATCAGCTTCAATCCGTTCCAGCCCGACTTGTTGACTGCTTTGGATGCGTTGCGCCGCCACGTAGCTGGCCCCGCCGACCGCCCCCGCGGCAACGCCAACCAGAGCTGCGGCGCCTATGCCCACGCGGCCGATGGAGCTGTAGATAGGTGGATAGGTGTCTGGAGGAGTCGGGAAGTGAATTGGAGCCGTCTCGAACGTGCTCATCCGCCAGACCACGTTCTTCTCAGTGCAGCCGACGCAGGGGATTCCGGCGCCGATCGGCCAACAGTTGGGAATTTCATTGAAGTGACGAGTAGAGCAGGATGCATGCGTCATGGGCCCTTTGCATCCCAGCTTGTAGAGACACCATCCTTTGCGATGGCCTTCGTCGCCGAAGGCGGTGGCAAAGCGACCCGCGTCGAAATGGGCGCGGCGGGGGCAGTTTTCATGAATCACGCGCTCGTAGGCGAACTTGGGGCGTCCAACGTCATCGAGTTCGGGCAACTTGCCCATAGTGACGTATTCGAGGACAACCGCTAACAGGTTGTAAGGATTGGGAGGGCAACCGGGAAGGTTGACCACTGGCTTGCGCGTGATTAAGGTATTCACGCCCACAGCTCCAGTAGGATTTGGGTCTGCCGAGGGCACACCTCCCCACGAGGCGCAGGAACCGATAGCGACCACTGCTGCTGCGTTCTCCGCGACCTCCCTCAATACCTGCACCGCCGGACGGCTGTTCATCTCCATATAAACGCCGTTGTCGCTGGTAGGAATGGAGCCTTCGACGACGAGCACGAACTTTCCGGCATTGTCGGTGATGGCCGATCGCAGTGCTGCCTCGGCTTGTGCGCCGGAGGCAGCCATCAGAGTCTCGTGGTAATCGAGCGAGATTACGTCGAGAATCAGGTGGGCAACATCGGGAGTGGAGGTGCGCAAAAGAGTCTCGGTGCAGCCGGTGCAATCCTGGAAGTGCAGCCAGATTACTGACGGCCGCCTGGTCTTGGCGATCGCCGCCGCGACCTGGGCCAGCGATTTCTTGCTGGTGAGAGCTAATCCGACGGGAGCGGTCGCCATGAGCGTGCCGCACAATTGAAGAAAATTTCTACGCGAAACTCCGCTTGCCTTCAGGTGTTCTGCAATCGTTGGGTGCTTAGACATGAGCGCCTCGCAAAAAACATTCCCCCACAGTCCATAGCGGGAAGGGCTATGGCGGACACAGATTTTCCGGGAGAAAACCGCGAGAGGAATGGATGTAAAAAGTTGCGGAAAGCGGCTTTGGACTCTAGTTAGCCAGGTTCAACTCCAGTTAGCCAGTATGAGAAGCAACAAATCTTTCTATAACGTAGCCGCTCCTCTCGATTGGTTTTATCCCGTGGATACTTCCTAAACAACGCATGTAATTTTTAAACAGGACGTATCCATTTTCGTTATAGGCGAGGTGGGTTGGAGTGTCTGTGACCGGTGTGGAAGGTGACGGTGACAGGGATCACCCTGCTTTGGGTCGGGATGCCTTTTTGCTTCTAAAGGGCGAGAATGGCGGCATTTGCCGGATGTGGTGGCTCTAATTTCAGGCGGCCGGCAGGCGGGCAGATTGCAACCAGCTCTCCAGCTGTTGGTGATCGACAACACCTGCCTGGCTGAAGAATGGACGCCCTTCCTTAAACACAATGAAGTTGGGAATGCCGCGCACGTTGAATTGAGCGGCCAAGGCGGGATATCGCTCGGTATCAACTTTTAACACGATGGCCTGGCCGGCCATATCCGCGGCCGCGCGCGCAACCTCAGGGGCGGCCATGCGGCAGGGCCCGCACCACGCAGCCCAGAAATCGACTAATACCGGGACGCGAGCGCTCTGCACGATCTCGTTGAACAACTCGGGATCAACTTCCAGTGGTTCATCCAGCGGAGGCAGCGGTGACTTACACGCGCCGCAGCGGCCAGTATCAGAAAGATGGGCCGCAGGAATGCGATTCTTGCGCCCACAGGTTTTGCAGGTTCGAATGACAGGCATAGAAGATCGATTGAATCTTACTTGATCTCGATCATGTTTTGGGCCGAATCTTCGGTCAAGCGTCGCGCCTCGGCGGGGGGCAGAGGTGGCGATGGCGTTTGTGCATTGCTATGTGGCCTGGATGCCGGACGGCCCAGTCGTAAACTCCGAATACAGTCCGAGTCACTCGAATCCCAACCCACCAAGGATGCATCTCTCCGACTGATGCGAAGCGCGGGCATGATCGGCGGGCTCGGGCCCGAATCCACCGTCGACTACTACAGATCTATCATTGCGGGCTTACGCGCGCGTGATCGGGACAAAGCATATCCGCGCCTGATCATAAACAGCCTCGATGTCGATAAGGTCATCGCCATGCTTGATGCTGGGCGGCTGGATGAGCTGGCCGACTATATTGCCGCCGGCGTCGAGTCGCTGGTGCGTGCAGGCGCCGAGTTTGGCTTTATCGCGGCGAACACACCGCACCTCGTGTTTGACGAGGTTCAGCGCCGTTCGGCAATTCCTCTTCTCAGCATTGTGCGTGCTGTCTCCAATTATGCAAAGGCGCTCGGCGTGAAGAAGGTTGGGCTATTTGGGACGGGATTTACCATGCGGGCAAATTTCTATCCGCAGGAGTTCGAGCGGGCCGGGATCGCCATGGTGCGGCCGAAAGAGGAGGAGCGGGAATTCATCCACAGGAAGTACATCGGCGAACTGTTGAATAATCAATTTCTGCCGGAAACCAAGAAGGAGATTCTGGGGATCGCACAGCGGATGAAGAGGGAAGATCATATTGAAGGGCTGGTCCTCGCAGGCACGGAGCTGCCGCTGCTGCTACGGGACTCCGGCAACGCTGATCTCCAATTTCTCGATACAACTGTGATTCACGTGGAAGCCGTTGTTGACGAGTTGCTGCGTTGAACAGGTATCGTTTCTCTTGAGGTAGCTCTTCTTTTTCTTGTCCATGGCTGCGCCGGGACGAGGGAAGGATGGGCTTGCCCGTCGGTCCTCGGAGCGCGAGATTCCTC
>JASIEN010000275.1 GCA_030045935.1 Candidatus Sulfotelmatobacter sp. | reverse complement strand
AGGCGAGATCATTCTCGATCACACCCCGTTCTATGCAGAATCGGGCGGGCAGGTGGGCGATCGCGGATGGTTTTATTCGGATGATCACAACACTGTCGTCGCCGAAGTGACGGGAACTTACTATCCGATTCAAGGAGTGCGCGCGCATCAGGTCATCGCGAAACAATCAATTCGCGTGGGCGATCACGTCGATGCCGTCGTCAACACCGAGATTCGCCAGTCCACCATGCGCAATCACACGGCTACGCATCTGCTTCACGCCGGACTGCGCGAGGTCCTTGGCAAGCATGTGAAGCAGGCGGGGTCGTTGGTTGCGCCTGATCATCTGCGCTTCGACTTTTCGCATTTCACTGGCGTCGCAGACGAAGAGTTGCAGGACATCGAAGACCTGATCAATAAACAGGTCCTGCGCAACACGAAAATCGAGGTCATCGAAAACGTTCCCATCGATGTTGCGATCAACGAGTATCACGCCATGGCGCTGTTCGGCGAAAAGTATGGCGACAAAGTTCGTGTGATCAAAATTGGCGATTTCTCGACCGAACTCTGTGGCGGCACTCATACGGCGCAAACCGGCGAGATTGGGCTGATCAAACTTCTGAAGGAAGGAAGCGTTTCGTCGGGGGTTCGAAGAGTGGAAGCCGTGACGGGTGAGGGCTCGCTGCATCACTTCCGGAAGGATCACCAATTGGAGAACTTCGTCGCGAGCGTGACCACGCACGGCGAAAGTGGTTCGCCCAGCGACGCTCTCAAGGCCGAGCTTGAAAAGAAAGATTCCGAGATCAAGCGGCTTACGCGTGAGCTTGATCAGGCGCGCATGAAATCGGCGTCGTCGAGTACCGCCAACATCGACGACAAAATCAGAGATGTAAAAGGTGTGAAAGTGCTGGCGCATCGCGTGGATAATCTCGAGCGCCCGCAGATGCGCACGCTGGTTGATCAGCTTCGCGACAAGCTTGGCTCCGGTGTGGTCGTGCTTGGCTCGGCGAATAATGGCAACGTTTCGCTAATCGTCGGCGTCACGAAGGATCTCACTGGCAAAGTTCAGGCCGGGAAAATTATTGGCCCGGTTGCGCACAAGGTTGGCGGCAAAGGCGGCGGACGTCCTGATCTCGCCGAAGCCGGCGGGAAGGACTCTGCCGCGCTCGATTCCGCGCTACGTGAGGCGTATACGATTGTAGAGTCGATGCTAAAGAATTAGTCTTTGTGGCGGCAGAGGGCCATGGAAGACCGCATTCGCTTCATCGAGCACGAAGGCAAGCAGATTCTGCTAGTCGATCTTTCTCATTGCCCGCCACGAGAGGTGGAGAAGATCGCCGTGCTGGTTCCTTCCTACGTGAAAACTGAACCACACGCCTCGGTGCTGCTGCTGGCGGATTTCACTGGAGCCGAGTTTGACCGCCCGGCGATCGATCGCCTTAAAGAAGCCACCGTCTTTGACCGCCCACACCTGAAGCGGTCGGCATGGGTGGGCATTGATACTTTGCCCAAGATTTTTTTCGAACACATCAAGGATTTCTCTCGCCGCGAGCTGCCTACCTTCAAAACACGTGAAGAGGCGATGGAGTGGCTGGTGCAGGAGTGAAAGCCTTATTCTGCTGACGATCTATGCTCCGGATGTCCAGCCCCGTTGCGGCTATGACATGGTCACATCAGGTAGAAGAGCCTCAGTGAAATCCCTCTTCTTACACCTGCTTGAAGCCTGATGTATTCTTCCTGTAATGCTTGTGATTCGGCCTGCCACTCGGGAAGATGTCCCTTTGCTCCGCACGATGATCCGCGAACTTGCTGAATTCGAGCGCGGACTGGAATCTTGCGTCATCGAAGAAACGGACCTACACCGCGATGGCTTCGGCGCGAATCCTAAGTTTAAAGCGCTGATTGCCGAATGGAATGGTCAGCCTGCGGGATGTGCGGTTTATTTCGACTACTACTCCACTTGGCGGGGCCCTGGCCTGTATTTGGAAGATTTGTATGTGCGGCCGGAATTTCGCGGCAAGAAAATCGGCGGCACATTGTTGTCCTTGGTTGCTCAGATTGCATTGCAACAGAATTGTTGCTCTTTGCGCTGGGAAGTGCTCGATTGGAACACTAATGCTATCGAGTTGTATAAGTCCTTGGGTGCCGAGTTTCACGATCAGTGGACGTCAGTTTTGTTGGAGAACGACGGGCTTCGGCGGCTGGCGGAAAAAAGCAAATGAGCGCGCGGGTTCGCATTATAGGAGCAGGCCTTGCCGGTTCGGAAGCGGCATGGCAGTGTGCCCTCCGGGGCATCGAAGTTGAATTGTTCGAAATGCGGCCGGTGCGCTCGACTCCTGCTCATCAAACTCCTGATTTTGCGGAACTCGTGTGCTCCAATTCGCTGAAGTCCGATAGTGAGAATACGGCGCCGTGGTTGTTGAAAGAAGAAATGCGGCGGGCCGGGTCGTTATTGTTGGAGATTGCCCGCCAGTGTGCCGTTCCGGCAGGGCACGCGCTGGCTGTGGATCGCGTCGTCTTCGCAACAAAAGTCACGGAAGCAGTCTCCCGCGAGCCCCGCATTACTGTGCGGCGCGAAGAGGTGACGCGAATAGAAGAAAGCGGCGACCAGATGACGATTATCGCTAGCGGTCCGCTGACTTCGGAGGCATTGGCTCGAGAAATCGCGAGGTTGACCACTTCCCATCCTTCCGCAAAAAGCGCGGAAGGATGGGGCACCCCTGCGGCTGAAACCGATTCCGTCAGCGGGTCTGACACCTCAGCGCTAAAACACTGCGCCATCAAAAATCCGCATTTGTATTTCTACGACTCGATTAGCCCTATCGTCGAAGCCGATTCGATCGACATGTCGCGCGTCTATATGGCAGCACGCTACGACAAAGGCTCGGCGGACTACATCAATTGCCCGATGAGCCGCGAAGAGTACGACGCTTTCTACGATGCGCTACTGGCGGCGCAATCGGTCGAGGAGCGCGACTGGGAAAACTTGAATTATTTCGAAAGCTGTCTGCCCATTGAAGAAATTGCTCGGAGGGGACGCGATACGCTTCGCTTTGGCCCGATGAAGCCGGTGGGGCTGAAAGATCCTCGCACCGGACGCATGCCATACGCAGTTGCGCAATTGCGGCAGGAAAACCTGCGGGCCGATTCCTACAACCTGGTGGGCTTTCAAAACCACCTGAAGTTCGCCGAGCAGGCACGCGTGCTGCGCATGATTCCCGGCCTCGGGGACGCCCGCTTCCTGCGCTACGGTCAGATTCATCGCAATACTTACGTCAATGGCCCAGCGCTATTGCGTGAAACGCTGCAGATGAAAATGCACCCGCACGTTCTGTTTGCCGGCCAGATATGCGGCGTAGAGGGTTATGTGGAGTCGATCGCCACCGGCTTGCTGGCGGGAATCCATGTTGCGGCGCTGGCGCGGGGCAATGAGCCGCTTCCGGCGCCCCGAGCCTCGGCTTTTGGATCACTGACCCATTACGTCACCCACGCTGACCCTGTGAGTTTTCAGCCAGCGAACATTACCTTTGATCTCCTGCCGCCACTGGATCGAAAAGTCCGCGAT
>JASIEN010000274.1 GCA_030045935.1 Candidatus Sulfotelmatobacter sp. | reverse complement strand
AAAGAACCTAGCGCCCCAATGTTCGCCTGTTTGACTTGACCCGGCTTAGTTGCAACGCCGTTGGGGTCACCGAAACCGCCCGTCTGCAGCTGCGAAGGCAAGCGGGCGATCGTGGGTGTAGCTGAGCTGCCCGTTGAAAAAACATTAGTCTTAACACCCTGCTTGGGAATCACCGGATTTGAGCTCGCCACCAGATTCAACTTCTGCGGTGTAAGGGTGACCTTCGGAGCGGGAGCGTCTTCAACTTTGGCAGTCGCTCGCGGTTGTGCCGTGGGAGCCCGCAAGGTGAGTATTGGCGGATCCGACCGTGTTGTCTGTGCGAGGTGGATCCTGACCACCGGTTGGGGCTGATGATTCACCGGCTCGGGCATGCTGACCAGCGTGATCAAGCGAAAACCGAAATCTCCCGGCGAGGCCACCGGTGTCAGCAAGCGCAATCCGATGAGGACAGCGATTGCCAATGCCTGAACCCCCGTGCTGAAAGCGAATTCGGCCCACGGTGTTCTCGTTCGCGGGAGGAGCGAGAAGAGGGTTTCCTGGCTGGCAGAAGTACTCATGTCCGCGTACTCGTTTGGTCAGAACCCGCATCGCGGGCCGAAGTTTCCCTAAGAACCCCATCCGATCGGACGACGCAGCGCCCTGGGAACTGTTGGGCCAAAAACGCTCTGTTAGTGCAGCGCAGTCATTTTCGTTGCACGAAAAAGGCCATTTTTCCCTTATAGGCCCGTTACTTTGCCGTTTCTACCCTGTTTTCTTTGGCTTACTGATCACTCAAAGCTAACGCCGGAAGGCGCGGGGGGCAACAGAGTTTGCCCCTTCGACTGTGTCTTTTGTTCCTGAACTGGGAAGCTAACTCCTGCTTTGGGCCTGGGTTGCGTGCGAGGTCAAATCGCAGCCGACAGAGAATTCCCCCTTCAGCAGCGCACGACCTTTGGGCTGTCAATGCCCTTGGTGGCATTGCGGGTGTCGACAACCAGTTGGGCCTCATCGACAATCCGCCGGTAGTCGTAATCCGAGTGATCGGTGACGATCACGATGCAGTCATATTGGTCCAGTTGATCTAATTCCGCGCGCTTCATCTGCAAGTCATATTTCCGTCCCTTGCCGATAAAAGGAAAGTAGGGGTCGTGATAACTGACCAGCGCGCCCTCTTTCTGAAGTAGCTCGATAATCGTCAGAGCCGGCGACTCACGCAAATCATCGATATCCTTTTTATATGCGACACCTAATACCAGAACGCGCGAACCGTTAATCGCTTTCTTCTGCTGGTTCATGGCCGCGCCGACGGAACTCAGCACGTAATACGGCATGTTGGTGTTGATCTCGCCCGCCAGTTCGATAAAACGTGTGCGGAAATCCCACTCCTTGGCTTTCCAGGATAGATAAAAAGGATCAACCGGTATGCAATGGCCTCCGAGCCCCGGCCCAGGATAGAAGGGATGAAAACCAAAGGGTTTGGTCGATGCCGCCTCAATAACTTCCCAGATATCCAGTCCCATTCGCTGACAAAGCATTTTCAATTCATTCACCAGCGCGATATTCACGCAGCGATAAATGTTCTCGAGCAGCTTGGTCATTTCGGCTGCAGCGGGCGAGGAAACTGGGACCGTCCGGTTAAAAATTGATCCGTACAAAGCGCCGGCCAATTCGGAAGCTTGCGGATTCAATCCCCCGACGACCTTAGGAATATCGCGACGGGCGACGGTGGTATTGCCAGGATCCTCGCGCTCGGGAGAAAACGCCACGAAGAATTCCTTCTCGCCGCTCGCCTTTCCACGTGCTGCCTTCAATCCCAGCTTGTTCTCTTTGTCTAGGATCGGGACTACGACCTCCTCAGTGGTGCCGGGATAGGTTGTGCTCTCCAGAACGATGAGCTGGCCGGGTTGTAAGTGCGGTGCAATCGCGTGAGTAGTATCAGTAATGAAACTCAGATCGGGCTCATGATATTGATCGAGCGGAGTAGGAACGCAGATGATGACCGCGTCCATTTCCTCGAGGTGTGCGTAATCGTATGTCGACTTGAAACCCTGTGTTTGCGCCACCTTAATCTCTTCTGGCGTAATGCGGTAAATGTAAGAACCGCCCTGTGCGAGGGTTTCCACCTTTTTGCGATCAATATCGAACCCCGTCACTGTGAACTTGCGCTCACTGAAGAGCAAGGCCAGGGGCAGGCCAACATATCCCAACCCAATGATGCCAACCCGGGCCTGCTTTTGTTGAATTCTGTTCTTGAGTTGATCGAAACTGGAATTTGCGGCAGAGTAATGGGTCATCGTGGCAGCGGTTGGTCTCTATTCTTAGGACGGTCGATTGAAATTCTAGCATGCGCATTCGTCTGGAAAAGTGATCGTGGTCACCATTTAAGCGAGCAAATCCACCTCTATTTCGAAAATCAACATGCGCATGACAACTCGGCGAACTTTCATCCTTGTCATCCTTTTAGGATTGGCAATAGCGGCGTTGAGCCAGGCAGGCAGTTTTCTTGTAGTCGATGCACCGCAACCTTCCGACCTCATTGTTGTGTTGGCGGGAGAGACTTACTTCCGCCCCGCACGCGGGTTGCAGCTTCTCTCGCAGCGCTATGGACGGCACATGCTGCTCGATGTGCCTGCCAACATCACGATTTACAAATCCACACAGATACAGTTGGCGCAGGATTGGGTCCGCGATCTGCCACAAGCGGCCGCGATCAGCATCTGTCCGATCGAGGGATTATCCACAAAGGATGAAACTAAAGACGTGGCCAGATGCCTCGGTCACGAACAACCGAGAAGTATTCTAATCGTGACCTCGGACTTCCATACCCGTCGCTCACTGAACGTCTTCCGGCGAGAGATGCCGGGAATTCAATTCTCCTCTGCAGGCGCTCACAACGACACCGAATTCGGCACGCGCTGGTGGACACACCGCGAATGGGCCAAGACCTTCTTCAACGAATGGCTCCGGCTGATCTGGTGGGAGCTGATCGACCAGTGGCGTTAATTAACCCTTCC
>JASIEN010000273.1 GCA_030045935.1 Candidatus Sulfotelmatobacter sp. | reverse complement strand
CTCCTTTCTGCATTTCCTGTGCACCCTCTGTGGAGATTCCTTCTCCCGTTCGCCTCAAGTGTTTACCTGGCCCTGACGCTCCACTCACCATGTGCGCCCCACACGCGGCCCGGCAATCCGCGCTTTCCATCCAGGGTGACGGTGCAGATTTCAGAAAATTGATCGCAGAAATTTTCCTCAACTGCACCAAAAATATTGAATTGACCGCGCCCATGTTTGCTCGTACATTCGGTTTCGCACTGAGACAAAAGGTTGCGTGCCGGGCCCTTCCCAAGCTCGATCGGCCCGAGCGCAACACGGTTTTTCATTCCCTCAGGCGCAATCATTCCGAATCATCATCGACAACTGAATTCAATCCTGGCAGGCATGAAAGCAATGAACCCATGGATCACGTATCGCACTCGCTTCCTCGTCAAAGCCAAACAACTCACCGGCAGCCTGTCCTTCACCGACGAACTCGGTCGCCATCACTCCGGAACTAAGGGTGACTACCTCGTCGAGTGGAGCGATGGCGTTCTCCGTATTGCGCCACAGAAAATCTTCGAAGATGTCTACGTTCCGATCGCCGCCAACGAGGAGCTACCTCAGACAGACGCCGGTCGCACTCGTTCAGACTGGAACATTTTCCCAGGCCGGACCGCAATGCTCGGCAAAGCAGCTGGGCTCGCTATTCCGCCTCACATGCTCAGAAAATCCCCTCAACCCTGCCGGGACAGGCGTACTGCAAGACCAAGTCTGGGTTCACTGTAAAGATTTGTGAATAAAACAACAATTCTCGTTGTGGAAAAGAAATCCACTACCCCGGCATCAAGCCCGTCATTGCTGGAGATACAATATATGGTGTTTCCCTCTTGACAGGTACAATAAGCGGGAGTAATTTTGCAATCCCATAGGCCCTTTGAACCCCTCGACGGGAACGGGAGGTACGGAGGGTTTCCGAACCGGCAACTGGGGTTTACGCCGGGCCAGAGGTGACCCGGCGTAACCCCTCAACAACAGCAAGGATACCGGACAGAAGCTGGAACCGAAACGCTGAAACCCGGCATCGCGGTGACCAATCGCCCCGAACTCCCCCTCGGAGCGGAAACGCAAGACTTAGGCTCGGTTCTTAACTGAGGACTGAGTACCGAGTACTGACAACTGATGTCTGGAGCCCAACCGTGGAAGCCATAAGTCGTCTTGTCACAGAATCATTAGTCCGCCACGGCCTTGACCGGCCTGTTGACCCGCGTCGACTGCAATGGTCGCGCTGGTTCCGCTGCGATTCACCCCGCAGCCTGCTGGTCGTCCCCAGCAAACCCGGGATTTTCGCGATTGCAGAAGAGATAATGGAACTCCCTGGAGCCGCGAACGCCCTCGTCCGTTCCGAGCTTGTAGGGACGGCCGCCCAAGCCTGCCCAGAGCGACCCCGGGAAGGGCGAGGGGGAGTCGAACGGGGCTGTCCGGCCGAGCGCAGCTCGGCAGGTTGCGTGGAAGAACAGCGCTTTAGCGCTGCGTCCAGCGATCCACAAGGAAAGTCGGCTTTAGCCGCCGATGGTGCAGTAAGCACAAATGGCAAACGCATGCTCGCCGTCCTCCAGTTCTCTGAAGACGACGACATGGCTTTCACTCTCGACCGCGTGTTCACTCGCGAAAACCCGATGCGCGCCCGTCTGGCCTCGGGGCGTTGCTTCCTGCGTTTCGTCGTCATCGAAGACCAAGCCCAGCGTCGCAGCATCTGTAGCGCGTTGAATCAATGGATTCTGTCCTCAGTCGAAAAAGCTTCCGGCCTTCCGGCTGATTTTGCCTCTTCGCTTGAACTGGCACCTGTGGAACGGGCAGGTGTGGGGCGGACACTCTTGTCCGCTAATACCGAGATCGCGACAAAACCAGCAGCGATTCACCCCCTGGCGGCGACGGCAGCACACCTGGATTCAGGTTCTGCCGCGAATCTCCACTGTCCCCACCCCTTACCCTCCGGCTTCTAAGCGGGGGGTTGGGACGGCGAGGCCGTTTGCGCGGCTTCAGCCGCGTCGGTAAGGAATTGAGATCGAGAACCGGGGGCTTTAGCCCCGGGCCGCGCAAGCGGCGAAGCTCTTTAGAAAGATGAGCTTTACCCCGAAGCATTCCCATTCGGGAACAGGCCATAAACTCCGGTGTGTCCCCATACGCCGGAATCGGCCCATGTTTATTAGAATCTAATTAATGGAGAGATTAATGCCAGACCTCAAATCCACCATCCAATCCACGGCCGTTGCCGCCACAACCCCGGAGAAATCCGCCAAGAAGTCCGGCCTCTCGTTCCGCCGCTTCTTCACCAAGCCCGGAGCCTCCCCCTACGACGAGATCGAATGGGAGCGCCGCACCGCCGCTATCACCGACGCCCACGGCAACACCATTTTCGAGCAGAAAGACGTCGAAGTCCCCAAAGACTGGTCGATGACCGCGACCAACATCGTCGCCTCAAAATACCTGCACGGCAAGGTCGGCACGCCCGAGCGCGAAACCGGAGTTCGCCAGCTCGTCACTCGTGTCGCCGAAACCATCCGCGACTGGGGGCAGGCCCAGGGATACTTCAAAACCGGCGATGACGCCGCCACTTTCCACGACGAACTCGCGCACATTCTTCTGCGCCAGTACGCCGCGTTCAACTCGCCCGTCTGGTTCAACGTCGGCTGCGACCGCATCGAGCCCAACTCCGACGGCCAGAACTGGCACTGGAACCCGGCAACACAGCAGGTCGAATTCGGCATCACCGGCTATACCAAGCCGCAGTGCTCCGCCTGCTTCATCAACTCGGTCAAAGACTCGCTCGACTCCATCCTGACGCTCGCCAAA
>JASIEN010000272.1 GCA_030045935.1 Candidatus Sulfotelmatobacter sp. | reverse complement strand
TGCTCGGGGATTTCGATGCCCATCAGGCCGAGCTGAAAAAATTCGTCGATCAGGGATTTCTCAAATATGCCTTTTTCGTCCATTTCTTTGACGTGGGGGCGAATCTTGTCATCGGCGAACTGGCGCACGTTATCGCGAAAGAGAATTTCGTCGTCAGTGAGCGTGGTCAGGGGAGTTGGGGCGGCAGGTGCGAGTATGTCGGGCATAACCGTGCCTCTGCGGCGAACAATTGCAGACGCCAATAGTCTAGCATTTAGCAGGAGGGGTCAAGGTCGCGAACTCGGAACTTGGTGTGGCACCGTACTTGCTCAGAAGCAGTACAAATTCTCCAGCTATCGGGTAGATCATGTAAAAATTCCCTTTGTTCTGGGGTATATCGGCAATTTCTCCTAAGGTGTTTACCTTAGCCAACGTGGCCTCACGGCGACGGCGGGGAATCTTCGCGCTCCACTCCTAAACACCCTGAACCCCCGGGACAACCATCGGAAAGCGAATCGCGGGCTGGATGGCGGACGCCAGGCTCATTGATTCTCCCTTCCCACATTCAGTTTATGTTGAATTTACGCGGTGATGAGCACCCCTCATTATGGGGAACGCCCGTCCAGAGCGTGCTTTCGCTTTGATAGTGGCTTTGACTGGCGGCGTTCAGAGACCTGGAAGATTGCCTAAGTGCCTGTGGAAATTGTTGTTCACTCGTCACAGTCATTTCGATACGCAAATGGCATTGTGGGTGCAGGCTAGTTCAGCAATATCCCAGTTGCGCAGAGTTCAGCTTGGAAAATCCAAAGCAAAGGAGGAGTAATGTCGGACCAGTCCATTCGTCTAGGACCGCGCGAACGGCAAATTGTGGAACTGCTATTACAGGGCTGTGATAACGCGGAAATCGCAAAGCAGCTCAAGATGGCGCGACGAACCGTAAAGGCCCACTTCAACCGGCTGTTTCTCCGTTTTGGAATCACCAGCGGAATCAAGCGAGTGAAACTCGCCACTATGCTTTACCGGAGGCAAGCATGTTTGCAAATGAACGCTATGGAGCACGTATCCCCAACGAGCGTGAGCACCGTGTCATCGAGCTTGTTGCCCAGGGACTAAGAAACCGCGATGTCGCCTCGCAGATTGGCACTACCGAACACGTGGTAAAGAATTATCTGCGAGTGATCTATGACAAGCTCGGGCTGTGGAACCGCGTCGAGCTAGCCTTGTGGTATGAGGCTCGCAAGCAAGAGCACGGTCTACCCTCGTAATGGCCTGCCCAGTTGCGCCCAGGAAATTCAATTTCTATGGGCAGCCGAAAGCGGGCAAGTTGCGCAGCCGTACGGCTGCGCCCTTATCGCCCTTGCCGGCAGCCGCATCCAGCAGCAGGCGCGCTTGATCGCAATTCTTGGCAACCCCATCGCCTCTCAAATATAAATCCGACAGTGCGACAGTTGCGGCAACGTTTCCTTTGCCCACGGCTTTCCACAGCGAGAGCGCCGCTTCGCTGCTGTTACGCGCGGGGCCGTCAGTCAGATATCTCTGCGCGGTGGCCAATTCCTGCTGCCCGCTATCAGCTACTGCCCCACTCAGCGGAGTTGCAGAGCGCGCCTCCTCAGGTTGCGCAGTGTTCTCTCTGCCAGTTGCAGTATTCGCGGATTTCAGTGCTGGAGTCTGTTGCGATGCAAACTCGTCTTGCTCCGGTGATGCCGGCGTTGGGTTTTTTGCTGGTGCGGATCCATCGTTTTGGTTGGCCGCGGGCGGACTTGTTTTCTGCTTGGTGGTTGCTGAGATATCTTTCGGAACCTCAGTTGGCAACACGGCCGGAGCCTGCATCGGGGCCGGCGCAGGTTGTGTGTAGGCCGCTCCGGTTGATGTCAATTTTGAGGCCGGGAAGGCCCTTTTGCCTTGCCATGACATATAAACCAGCGTTGAAATCAGGATCACCAGCGCGGCCCCAAAGTAGAGCCGGTAGCGATAGGCTACGCTTGGCTGCATCCTGGCAAATCCGGGCAGATCGCCATCCGGCACGCTCCACCCAGGCTCTGAAGCTGCTTCAGGCATTGGATGCTCGGGCTGGGACTCGTCCTGGTAAGCGTGCGAAAGACCAAGAAATGAACCTGTGGCGTAATTCAATTCAACCACATAACTCTCAGACCCGGCGTCCGCTGCGGGTTCTGTCGCTTGCACGTCTGAACCTGTCGTTGTTTGCAAGCGCGCTCCGCACATTCCGCAAAATCTCTGACCCGCCAGATTTTCATGACCACATTCCGTGCACACCATGCAAGGCTCGGATGGAGCAAACGTCGGCGAGTCCAAAGATTCTTCAGGCGGTTTATTTCGCTGGGCTTCGAGATTGTCCGCTTCCCCGCTGTCGTCGATGGCTGCAGCGACTTCGACCTTTGCGGGCGCGTCGTTCTCAACCTCCAGTTGCCTTATCAGTTCAGCGATTGCTTGGACTCTCTGTTCGGGCGGAGTCGTGAAATAGACCTCCGCCCACCTTCCCATGTTCGCCGTCAGCAGCGGGTTTTGCAGGGGGTTCATTTCGAGATCGGGCACACTCGCGGGTTGTGAGTCTGGGCGCGTCAATCGCACTCTCCGGACTTAAAAAATCGTTTGTCAGATGTAGGATTGCACTCTAAACCGTAAGGTTGTCAATGGGCAAGGGTTGTTATCCCTTCATTTTAAGTTACGTCCTGAGGTCCCGGCGTAGAGTTTAGGCAAATCCTCATTGGCAGGGCTTACGGCTGGCAGGCTCGAACTGGTCTAACTGTGCATTCCGTTGAGTGGCGAATTTACCCTTCGGCGTTTTTCCATAAAGATCCGCGCCGGGGCAATAGTACAAGGCTGTGTGCGGGTCAACCCAGACCTGCACATCGGGATTACCTTTGTCGGGCGAAGGTTCGGGAGCCTCGGCCAGCCCAACGCCGATCAATAGTTTATCCAACACGGAGAGATCAGCCCCGGGCGTGGCTTGACGATTGCTGGTGCTGCCAACCTGGTTTCTGTGCCCGGTTGCAACAGAACGATGCGACCACAATCCCCAGCGAATCACAACCAGTATCAAGAGCATGGCCAGTGCGAGATAGAAATCTCCGCGGTGCGCTTCCCAAAGATCTGTCCAGCGACTGGTTTTTCCTTTGCTGGCGATCTGTTCCAGAAATTCGCGAGTCTTTGCCGCTGAACTCCACACTTGATCACCAGCATCGGCCGTGCGCTGGGGCGATGGCTGCTCAGCGGTTCCGGCTTCGCCACTGCCCGACTCCTGCTCATGATCAATTTCAGACTCTTGCAAGAAAGCCGCCGCCGTAGATTCTTCGTGGCCGTTCGAGGCGGGCGAACGCGGCAACAACGGATCGCTATGTTCGCTCGGCTCGGCGCTCTTTGATGGCAAAGCTGGCTGGGCAACAGGATCAGCGCTTGGGGAAGCGCCTGCGCCGACAACACTTGCATCCCTTTTAGTTTCGACCGACGGCAGCGGCTGAAGCTCACGGTCGCCGGAGCCTGAATCCGCGGCACAGACCTGATGCATCTGCCACGCTGATGCGATTTTGCTCTGGATGGATCTTGCCTCTCTCGCGCCGCTGAGCACGGCGCCGCAGCGTCCACAGAACTGCTCCGCTGCCAGTATCTTCGTCCCGCACCTCCAGCATGTCGGTTCGGTGGCTGGTTTGCCATTGTCCTTTGCCGAGGTGCGGGATGACTCGTCTGCCAGCGCTGCCAGATTCGGGTGCAGCTTTTCAATCGCCGCCAGCATCGACGATCGCTCCTCAACCATCGACTTCTTCAGCTTGAGTTCGGCGTCGCGGCCAAGCGCTTCGCTTACCATTCCCGCCAGCAATTGGCAGGTGTGTACGTCCTGCTCGGCGTAGCCGTGAACCTTGTCAAAATAAAGTTCCAGAGCCCCTGCGATCTCGCCGTCGTGATAGATGGGAACGGCGAGAAGAGCAAGAACTCCGCGCTTTAGGCAGGGTTCAGCGTCGAACTGCATCTCGATATTGAGGTCGTCGCTGCGGATGATCTGGCCATTGAGTATGCAGCTGTTGCACACTGCGGTCGTCAAAGGCACTTCAGTTCCGAGCGGCAGCGCCGCAGAACCGGCGGCTGCACGGTATCGAACAATTTTCCCATCGAGAATGCCGATTGCGGCGCCGCTGGCGTGAGTACTGTGAGCAACCTTGTCGGCGATCAAGGCCATGGCCGCATCGAGCATGAGATGCCGCACTTGAATCTGGCGCTGGGTTTCAACAATATCTGCCAGTGTCACCGTGTAGTCTTGTGCACGGGAAACTTCAGCGCGAAGCGATGGGTCGGCCGTAGAGAGCGGCTGATCGGCCTTTTCCTGTTCATGCGAGGGTTCACCGGGCAACTCCACGCGTTTTTGCCCCTCTTGCAGAGAGCGGCTGTGCTCTTGCAGAACGTGAGCAGCCTCCAGCAGTTTCTGAAATGTCTGCTCGTCGAGCACCGGCTTGTTTGGTTTGTCGCTCACAATTCCCGGTTACGAGTCGGGCAAAGTCCGCAGTCTATTTTAGTGCAGTCCGTAGAATCGAGGGCATGCCTTGCGCTCTATCGCCCGCGTTGCGGCTTCTGCAGGCACCCTCGAAAGTCATCCATGAATGCTTTTGAAAGGGCGCGGCTTCAGCCGCGCCGCCAGAAGAGCCGCACAACTGGCGACGGTTTTTGGGGGAGAAGTTGGAAAAAACCAATTTGCCCAATCGGCTCTAGTGTGCCATTCCGTCTCGCAGCGAGACGAGGTTACCTCGGTAAGGCGGGAGGCGGTCGCGACCACAGAAACAGCTCAAATCCTTAGGCCGGCATTCATTTCTGCTCGGCATGTTCCGGCAAGTCGCTGGGATAAGACTTCGGTGGCAGCAGGAATTGCAGGCCGAAGTAGCCAAGAAAATAAGTTTGGTTGCTGCTGCTCGGTCTGAGGGCGCGTCCAGCCATGAAGAGAAAGATAATCGGGGAATGAATTTTGTAACGGCCGCCGAAGTCGATGGTTGGCTGGTTTTGCCAAGGATGAAATGTGCCCTGATTGTAAAGCTCCATGTCGAATTCGAGCTTGTGGGTGATGTCCCGGCCCACGACAAGACCCGAGACCCAGCCATTCGGTCCCCTGTGGACAAAATCATAGCCCAGTTCGAAATCCACATCGACCGGTCCTACTTTGTCGGAAACCTCAAACGGCAATTCAAAGGTCTGGCTCGCCGACGTGATCCCACGGCGGACGGCGTCATTCGGATTGTTCAGAAAGAACTGCGGGAACATGGATAGGGAAAGGTGGCCTTCCCCGGCATCGTAAAAGCGCCACTTGACGCCGGGATTTGACTGACCGAGACCAAATTTAGTGGCGCTTCCCGGCGGCTTGACCCGCAGCCAGGCATTTTCGTACGTCAGCTGGATGCGGCTGCCAACCCCGAAGTTGATATCCACGTCGGGCGTATGCGAAGTGGACTGCCCCTGGAAATAAAACGGCATGTAACCCAGGTTGATCTCCCAATTGAGATCGCCAGGCGTGCCAGGATCGTTGGTGTAGTAAGGCGGTCCGCCTTGGGCAGAGGCGAACTTGGGGCACAAGCTGAGGACGGCCATCGCCAGCTGCAGCCCTCCGGACTTAGCGGCAAAGGCCATCGTTCGCACAAGCCTCTCGAGGAAAGCCAAAATGGAACCTACAGGGCGCCGATAATTCCCGTTTTTGTACAAGAAGTTTCTTGACCTGAGAAAGCTCTTGCGCGGTATAGACGGGCACTGGTGGGAGTTCGGACGATCATGTTCAGGATCACTTAAATGAATGAGAAAAAAGGCATCAAGTAACACGTGTATGTCTATCTCAGTCACCCGAAAACCTTGAGTCAACTCCGAAGGCAACACAGCGCAGGTCAGATGAAGTGGCTGTTCCTCCCACTCTGGAACGAATCTAGGCTAACACGATTCTTGGCTTTGGCTCATCCCGCCGCTTGGTTCTTGCCCCTAAGTGCAAGCAATGGGAGCGGTTATGCCGGCTTCGGGGCAAAGGTGAAACTTTGGCGAAGCATGTGCTAAGCCCAAAGGCGACTAGAGCAAACGAAAGGCGAAGTCCAAAAGACAGCGGAACGGAAACAAGGAAAAAGAGCCCCGGGGGAAAAGCTATGGAAGGAATGCCCGTCATCGATCTGGACAAGATCAAAGTTACGCCTCGCGACCAGCAGGTGCTGGACCTGCTGGTGCAGGGGTGCAGCAACAAAGAGATTGCCGGGCAGTTGAGCATCAGCCCGCGCACGGTGAAACAGCATTTGCGCACGCTTTTTCTGCGCGCCGGAATCCGGGAAGGCCGAAAGCGCGTGCGTCTGGCCACCGCCGCGTTTGAGAGATCGGAGATGAAATCATGACCCCGCGCGATCGCCTCACGCCCAAGGAAATTGAGGTCGCCACCCTGGTCTGGCAGGGACTGACGAACCGGGAGATTGGCAAACTCATGAACACAACCGAGCAGGTGGTGAAGAATCATTTGCGCAGTACCTTTGACAAGTTGGGAGTCTGGAGCCGCCTCGAACTAGCGATGTACGTGGCCGGCCATGGCGGGAACAAATGGTTAGAAGAGGCTCAGATTTCAGGATCGCCCATGAAACGCGCTGCGGGCGCCTGATCTCACCTCTTCGAAGCGTGCTTTGCGATGCACCGACTGTTTGTGGCAATGCAAAAAGTTGCGTTGATTCAACCCTTGCCTTCATGCACGATGAGGAATGCGTGCTGAAAATAAAGCTGTTGATGCCGCCGGTGGTCGGCCCGAGAATTGCACTCGACGGCTAGACTTGGCTTATGAGTGTCAGGCAAAGCGCCCTTCGGTAGCGGCTCTTCGGTGCGCGGGAATGCAATATAAAGAAACCTTCTGGATGGCATGCGATTCCACCGAACAGCTACGGGCCGAATATGGCCCTTTTCACACTCGGGATGAGGCCGAAGCGGAGGCCCGCAAGCTTGGATTCCGCTATTTGTTGCGCTACGAACATCTCCTCGATGAAAACGAGGAAATCCAGGAAGTCCGCTGCATCTTCATCGAATTGCCCGGAAGGGTTGTGAGCGATCCTACCCCCAACAGCCTTCATACCCGCTGCGCGACCTGCGGTGAGTGCGCCACCCACGATCAGCCCTGGCAGGCGGAGGTATGGGCTGACATTCATGAGTTTGAGCACTCGCGCCATCGCGTTCGCTTGTTCGAGCACGCGCGAGGCAGAGGTTTGAAAGAGATTGGTGGCTGGAGAGCAAGCTAACCAGTCCAGGTCCGGATCGTGAGTCCAGAGCAGGGAACCGTCCTGGCCATCGAGCGGGAAAGTTCAGGCTGCCGCAGCCAGTTCACTGGCGGCCGCCCGGTCCACGAACCAGATCAGCCTGCCATCGGTCGGCTTCACCATGCGACAGGGGTATTCTTCATCTGAACCTTTTCCCTCCAGGACTTCGTGGAGAATCGCAGCCTTGTCGGTTCCGCTGACCAGAAACGCGGCCAATCGCGCTGCGTTCAACACCGGAAATGTCAGAGTGATGCGCCAGGTTTTCATTTTCTCCACCCAGTTGGCCACCACCAGCCGGGATTTTTCCCGCAGGGCTGCCGTTTCCGGAAACAATGACGCCGTATGCCCATCTGGGCCGAGGCCCAGCAGGATAACATCGAAGCGTGGACACTCCCCGGGCTTGAGCGAGAAGAAATCCCGCAGAGTTTTTTCGTAAGCGTCCGCGGCGAGGGCGGCGTCCGCAAGCTCTGCGGGAATGCGGAAAACGTTGGAGCCGGGAACGGGGACCTTCGACAGCAAGGATTCGTTCGCCATACGAAAATTACTTTCCGGGTTATCCGGCGGCACGTGCCGCTCATCGCCAAAGAAGAAGAAAATCTTTTCCCAAGGCAGGCCGGCGGCATTGGCGGCGATCAGAGTGTATAAACCTTTGGGCGTGGAACCGCCCGAGAGTGCAATGGTGAACCGGTTCCGTTGTCGCACTGCCTCGGTTGCCGCGCGAATGATCTCATCCGCTGCCGCCTGAAACAATTCCTGCGGCGTAGTAAGCCTCCTCAGTTCTAGCTCGGTACTCATCTTTTTCCCCTTCTGCCATTGCCCGAATTTGCTCTGGCGCAGCGGGCCGCTCCTAGCAGCCCAGCTTTTTCATTGACAACCACCTGCACAGGGATACTCTCGAGCAGGGGACGCAATCTGCCTTTGTTCAGAAACCCTTCCATGAATAAGGGCCCCTTGAGTTTGGGAAGGATTTTGGGAGAGATTCCGCCCCCCAGGAAAATTCCACCCGTTGCCATCGTTTTCAACGCCAGGTTCCCTGCCTCCGCCCCATAAATGGAGAGCCAAAGATCAAGAGCTTCCCCGGCCAGCGGATTGGTTCCCTTCAGCGCGGAGCCTGAGATTTCTGCAGCATCCGGCAAACAGGCGGCGCT
>JASIEN010000271.1 GCA_030045935.1 Candidatus Sulfotelmatobacter sp. | reverse complement strand
ATCGCGCGCCGGCAAGGAAATAATCGATTGCGGATCGCAGGCGCCCGTAAGCTCGCAGTATCCGCGCAGCACTGGAACAAAGTCGTCCACCATGCGATTGTCATTCACTACGAAAACGATCGGACGGTCGGCCGCGCGCTGCAAAAGCACCAACAGCATAGCTTTCGCAGTGGGTGTGAGGCCGGAGAGACGAATCCGCCCCGTGCCCTCCTTTAACCGGGAGGCTGCACGCATGAAAGCGGGCAGAGTTTCCACATCCGCGAAGAGTTCGCGGACGAAGGGAAGAAGCATGCATGACAATTTTATCAGCAGAAGGCGCGGTATCGGGCGAAGCTTTACCCGCGCAGCAGTGGCCGCGTCAAGCACGTCGGCCCACCGCCACCGTTGATGCAGAGTTCGCTGCCAGGGAAGGTGAGAACTTCGAATCCAGAAGAGCGCAGGCGGGCATTCGTTTTCACATTCTCTTCGAGCGCGAGCAAGTGATTCTTGCCAAGAGCCAGCACATTGCAGGCCAGCGTCTCGCGTTCGGAGTAATCGATTTCGATGAAGCGGAAGCCGCGAGACTTCAGTAGTTCGACCGTTTCCACCGCCAACCAGGGCAGATCTACCAGCACGGTCTTTTCATCGAGCATGCTGAGGAGTGACATCAGATGCAGACACGCGGAAGGTCCCGCGCCGTACGGCAGCGGAGCTGAAATTACATCGACCCCGTGCTCCATAAGAATTTTTCGGACCTGCTGAATGCCCGCGGCATTAGTGCGATAGCCGTGACCGATCAGCAACGTGTTCGAATCTAGCCAGACAATGTCTCCGGCTTCCACCGCGCCCGGAATGATGATTTTTGCGAGCACGCGGATGCCGAAGCGCAGGCAGAATGAGGCCTGGTGCTGGCCTTCGCAGACACGATTTGACTTGCCCGGACGCAGGGCAATCAAACCGAAGTCGGTAGGCAATGATGCATCGTGAGCATATGCGGCATCGAGCGAAAGCTCATGCGACGGGGCCAGTTCAATGATTTCCACACCGGCGCCGGCAAGTTGACCGCAGAGCGCATCGTGTTGTGCCTGCGCCGTCTCGAAATCGGGAGAGTGACGAAAGCCCAGATCGCGCCAGCGCGCGGCGTACTCGGGACGGTTCCATCCCGCGGTTCGTGGCGAGCAGACTAATGCACACCGCAACGGGTCCACCATGGAGTGTCCGTTGCTTGGCTTCACGAACTCGGAAATGCCTTCAATAATCTCTTGGGCATCGAAGATGCGCATGGCTTCGAACCTTAAATCGGGGAGCTACCAGGATCAATTATGGCAGATACGATGCCGCCATCGCACTAGAACTCAACATGCGCGCGGAAGGATCCTACGAAAACCGGGCCGCGATCACGATTGTAACCGGGATTATTGACATGCTGCAGGTCGGGTCCGACGTATATCCCGCGCCAGGCGTGTAGCGTGTAATACCATTCGACGATATTCTCGCGGCTGTAATTGAGCCTGCCATCGCCCAGAAGAAAGCCGTATCCGCCGTCGGCTAGATAAGTCTGGTGATACTTGCCGATGGCATTGCTCACAGCGACGAAACCGCTGCGGTCCTGCTTGCGATGCCACCATGAGCCATCTGCGCCTACACCTCCGGATACGGTCTGGCCGCACTCGGTAAATTCGAACGATTCCGTCTTGTCGTTATTCCATCCAAAACGTGCGTAGGCCGTCAGATGGCGCGTTAGTCCCTGCTCGATGTTCAAGCCGAATCCGTACTTGCGGGTGACGTGCCAGGGATGGTCCGTAATTTCTGGAATTGGCGTAAGGCCGGCTTCGTAGTTTGCGATTGCGTTGCGGTAGATCCCCATGTTCGCGTAATTGGTGTACGCCAACACACGAATCGCTCCCGGCTTATGCGGAAGAAATCCCTTGCGCAGTTCATACTGCCAGTTTTCAGAATGGACCTGCCAGGGCTTCCATACGAGGGCTTCCCCGTTCGCGATTTTGGACATCAGCGCCTCGACGAAACGAACTCCCCAGTTGCGATCTTCGTAATCGGCGACGATCCCAACGGTGTAGCCCCGAGTGTCAGCGGCATAGTCCCACGCGCCATTCGCATCCGCGGTCCAATTCATGAACTGGAAGTGCGTGTCTGAGCCGACCGAATTCTGATCGAGAAAATCAGGCATGGTGAACTTGCCGAAGCGGAGCTCCAGCCGCCGGCGAGGCAGCTCATCGAAAAGAGAAAGAAAATCGCGATCGTTTTCCACCTTGTCTTTACTCAACGCCCACACTTTGTGGATCATGCCGCGAGCCAGATAGGGAGCGGTGCTCAACGGCGAGCCTTCTCCAGGAATGCGCACGACATCGAGATTGGTAATCCCCGCCAGACCGAGAGAGTTGCTGATTCCTGCTCCGGCAGCATCTTCGAGGTCCGCCAAAAACTCGAGCGAGCTGTTCACCCGCACGCCGGTGTATAGGGTCATCACGCGTGAGGTCGCCTTCTCGTAGACTGGCTTAAGACTGTTTTTTCCGCTGTAGGGAGCGTGAAACGGCGGATGGGCTTGAAAGATGAAATTCGCCTGCCCGGAGACCCAGAAGCGTGTGTCCTTAAGGTGAGGCAACATCGTTTCGGGACCTTCGTCGTCTGCCGCGGCCGCTGTCGGGTTCTCTGGGGATTGCTCCGCCGAAGCTTGCTGGTTGGGCTGCTCAACGGCTTGCCCAGTTTCTGATTCTGTCGAGGCGAAAGTGTCAAACTGCTCTGTGCCCTGCGGAATTTCTAATTCCGCCGAGGAGAAAATATTAAGCTGTTGGGCGCGCGCCGAGTGCGAGCAGGCCAGCGCCACCATAGACAATGCCAGCAACCATCCTGCTGCTTTGTGGCCGATTCTGCGATCAAAAGGCTCGATCAAGGAATGGGGTCGGTGAAAGGCGATGACGCGCATGATCGTGAAAGTGAATTTCATTTTCACAATCCCCGCGCCAAGCTGGACTCGAATTCGGCTTCAAGGTTCGCTGTCATCATCCATTGTGACATTGATCCCGCGGAACAGCTTCAGGCGAACATCGGTGCAACTAAGTCTGATTCGTCCATTCTCCGTAGCAGACCAATGGCATTAAGTGCATATTAACTATAGTTAACAAGAGAAGCTTATCTGAGGACGCATTAGAGTGCGGCGCGCCGCGTCCTCAGAGCAATCCTACATAGGTTTGATTAAGAGGAGATTACAGCCAACTACTTCGCTCTAGTCCCGGTCGGCGGTCCGCCATTGTGCGCGGAGCCGGCGGCTGCCATCTTTGTCGGTGACCACGACCCAGTTCATGCGCAGCGGCTGCCGTGGCATGGTTTTTTCCGAAATCCACGGCTCTGCCGGCTCGTAACGAATTACGCGCGCGACCTGCGTCGTCGCCATCGCCATTGGTGAGAATACTGCGATGCAAGCCATTGTCGTGCCCTCCTTTCTGGGAATTCGAACCACTCGTTTGATGTTGTGCCATGTGAAAGTGGCGTAAAGAGTTCATAAAAGTTCCGTGTTTAGTAGCCTTTTCTCCCAGCCAATCCTTTATATATGCTACCCCCCTATAGTACATTAAAAAAAACCAGGAATCGCAGAAAAATTAAAAAGCTCAGAATTTTCTTAGCGATCTCGGCGCTGTTCTCAGCACGCTTTGCGGTGTGAGATTTGGGAAGCTGGTGTCAACCGGCGGGAGTGGCAAGACTAAACAAAAAGGACAGCTCGGAGCCCCCGAAGCTGTCCCTGGAACCCTCCCGGTTAGAAGGGCAACTTTGATGGATGTAGGTTAGCGAGGCCATGTTGCAGAATGATGGCGAAATCGTAAATATCTGATGAATTTCGGTGCGCTGCTATAGTATTCGGTTGCTCGAAAACGCGCCCACACAGGAGAGTCTCCCAGTCTGCCTGTATTATTAGTTTGCGTCGAGTGAAAACACCCATGCATTCCATTACCAGTCGAAAGCTCGATCAGTCGCGCCGTTTGCAGCAACGCGCCGAATGCTTGATTCCCGGCGGGGTCAACTCCCCGGTACGTGCATTCAAATCGGTAGGCGGAGATCCGCCATTCATTGTGCGCGGCAAAGGTTCACACGTCTGGGACGCCGACGAAAACGAATATATTGATTACGTCGGCTCCTGGGGACCGCTGATTCTGGGCCACGCCGCTCCCGACGTTCTCGATGCAATCCTCAGCGCCGCCTGCAATGGTACGAGCTTCGGTGCGTCCACTCCATCGGAAGCGGACCTCGCCGAGCTGGTGCTCGCGGCTTATCCTTCGATGCAAAAAGTGCGCTTCGTAAGCTCCGGAACCGAAGCGACCATGTCGGCCATCCGCCTGGCCCGCGCTTACACCAAGCGCAAATACATTGTGAAGTTCGAAGGGTGTTATCACGGACATTCCGACTCACTGCTGGTGAAGGCCGGTTCGGGCATTGCCACCCTCGGCATTCCTGGCTCGGCTGGAGTCCCCGAAGAATTCACCCAATTCACCCTGGCGCTGCCGTTCAACAACACCAATGTGGTGGAATACGCGTTCCAGAAATTCAAGCACCAGATCGCCTGCGTGATCGTCGAGCCCGTGGTGGGGAACATGGGATGCGTCCCCGCCGCCGACGACTATCTAGTCGCGCTGCGGCTGATCACGGAACGCGAAAAATCTGTCCTGATTTTCGATGAAGTGATGACCGGCTTTCGCGTGGCCTACGGCGGCGCGCAGGAACTGTACAACATCCGGCCCGACCTCACCACGCTCGGCAAGATTATCGGCGGAGGTTTGCCCGTCGGCGCCTATGGCGGATCGAACGAAATCATGAACCTCGTTGCGCCGTTGGGACCGATGTATCAGGCGGGAACTCTCTCCGGCAATCCGCTGGCCATGGCTGCCGGCTGCGC
>JASIEN010000270.1 GCA_030045935.1 Candidatus Sulfotelmatobacter sp. | reverse complement strand
CATTTCTACATCTTCTGCCTGGTTTCATTTATCGCCTACTCGTTCAAGTACACGGGTAAACTGAATGATTTCGATTGGATCATCTATTGGGGCAACATTACGGCCGGAGTTCTGCAACCGGCGCTGTTCCTGCACTTTGTTCTGACCTTCCCGGAAAAACGTCGCGTGGTGCGGCAGCGTCCCTGGCTGCTGTCGCTGGTGTACCTGCCGGGAGCACTACTTCTGACTATTCACGTTCTGGCGCTGCGCTGGTTGCAAGCCAGCGAGCGGCTGCGCTGGAACCTTGACCGCATGGAGATGTCGTATGGATCGCTGTTCTTCCTGGCCGCTGCAGCGGTGCTCTGGGAAAGCTACCGGCGCGCCAACACGACCATTCTTCGCCAGCAATTGAAATGGGTAACGCGCGGGACGATTCTGGCGATCGTTCCTTATACGCTTTTTTATGTGGTGCCCTATCTCATGGGTTCGCTCCCTGGGCCCGGCATGAAAGTTTCAGCGCTTTCACTAGCCCTGCTTCCTCTGACCTTCGGGTACGCGATTTTCCGCTACCGGTTGATGGATGTCGACCTCATCTTCAAGCGCGGCGTGGTTTACACGCTGGCAGCGGCCATTGTGGTGGGACTCTATCTGGCGCTGGTGACCAGCGTGGCTCTGCTGGTACAGAACTGGCGTCCCGGCTCGGGTCCGGTTGGCTTGATCTTAGCCGTGGTGGTTACGGCGCTGCTGTTCGATCCCGTGCGTAAGTGGATTCAGGACCGCGTCGACCAGTTCTTCTATCGCACGCTCTATGACTATCGGCGCACGCTGCTCGAGTTTGGCCGTGAATTGGGTTCCGAAACCAACCTGGATACGCTCCTGACTTCCGTGTTGGACCGGCTGGCTCGCACCTTGACGGTCGATCGCATGGCTGTATTTCTGGCAGGAGAAAAGCCGGGACAATTTACGCTCGCCAAATGCTTCGGAATGGCTGCGCCGGGAACAATCGATCTTTCCTTCTTAAGCGCGCCGCGTCCGGAGCAGGCAGGACACCTTTTCTTCGAGAACACGCACCAGGTGCCGCGTGAAAGTCCTAAGGCGCAGCAGGCGATTGCCCGGTTTGACTTGAACTACTACATTCCTTGCCGCGCCCAGCAGAGGACCATCGCTGTCCTCGGGCTGGGCAAGACAAAACAAGGCGATTTTCTCTCCAGCGAAGACATGGAATTGCTCGAAACGTTGGGCGGCTATCTCGGGATCGCGATTCAGAACGGACAGCTTTATGCGTCGCTGCAGAAGAAAGCAGCCGAGTACGAGCGGTTGAAGGATTTCAACGAGAACATCGTCGAGTCGATCAACGTGGGCGTGATGGCGCTCGATATGCACGACCGCATCGAGAGCTGGAATGCTCAGATGGAAGTGATGTACGCGCTGCCCCGCTGGCAGGCGCTGACCCAGCCAATGGAAGCCATCTTCCCGAAGGAATTTGTCGATGAGTTCAGGCGCATGCGGGAAGAGCCGGGAATACGCAATCTGTATAAGTTCCGCCTGAAGACTCCTGCGGAGGAAGTGCGCACGGTGAATGTAGCGCTTGCGCCGCTGGTGACGCGCAGGTTCGAGGTGATCGGGCGGTTGCTCATCATGGACGACATTACCGCGCGGGTCGAACTGGAAGCGCAACTTTCGCAGGCCGACAAACTTTCGTCGATCGGTTTGCTTGCCGCCGGAGTCGCACATGAAGTGAATACTCCCCTGGCAGTCATATCCTCCTACACGCAGATGTTGGCGAAGCAACTGCAAGGCGATCCGCAGAAATCCGGGTTACTGGAGAAGATTACGCGTCAGACTTTCCGCGCTTCGGAGATCGTAAATAACCTGCTCAACTTCTCGCGAACCAGCGGCAGCGAGAGCGGAGATGTCGACCTGAACAAGGTGATAGCCGATACGCTGGCGTTGCTGGAGCACCAGTTCAAAGTGGCAAAGATTACAGTCGAGAACATACCCGAGCCCCAGCTGCCAGCGATTCAGGGCAACGCCGGAAGATTGCAGCAGGTCTTTTTGAATTTGTTCCTGAATGCCAAAGACGCCATGGCTGGCGGCGGAAAATTACGAGTGGCAACAGTCAACGGCGACAGCGTCAGCGTTTGTGTTTCTGATACGGGCACAGGCATTGCCCCGGAGCATATTCAGCGAATTTATGACCCGTTCTTCACCACCAAGAGCACTGCGCGGGAAGGCCAACCTCGCGGAACCGGGCTGGGACTGGCCGTTACCTACGGCATTATTCAAGAGCATGCCGGCAAAATTCGCGTCGAGAGCCAACCTGGCGCGGGCACGACCTTCATTCTGGACTTCCCGCTGAGCAGAAAGGGAGTCCATGCCTGAGTTGAATCGACCCGACACCTCTGACGCCGCTGTGATCTCGCGGCCGCTCGTAAACGGTCCGCAGGGTACCAGCGGAGCAGTACTCATCATCGATGATGAGGCCGAGATTCGCGAGTCGCTGCAGACGCTGCTCGAACTGGAAGGCTTTGTTGTGGAGACGGCAGACAGTGGGGAAACAGGGTTGCAGAGAATCGGCGAGCATCCATTTGATCTTGTCCTGCTCGATCTGGCCTTGCCCGGGCGGGATGGCATGGAGATTCTGGCCGACCTCCGTTTGCACGATGCTCGCCTGCCGGTCATCATGATCACCGCTTACGGCACCGTGGAGAATGCTGTGCGGGCGATGCAATCGGGTGCCGCAAACTTCGTTCAAAAGCCGTGGGACAACGAGAAACTGCTGGCCGATGTGCGCGCCGCCGTGGGATGGCGCCGCGCGGAAGAAGAAAACGTACAGCTCAAACGCGCCCTCAAACAGCGTTACAACTTCCAAAACATCGTGGGCAAAAGCGAGGCGATGCTGAAGATCTTCGACCTTGTGGCTCAGGTCGCCAACAGCCGCTCCACGGTGCTGTTGCAGGGCGAGAGCGGGACCGGCAAAGAAGTCATTGCCAAGGCCATACATTTGAACTCGCCGCGGCATGAGCGGCCTTTTGTTCCCGTGAATACGGGTTCCATGCCGACCGATCTGCTCGAATCCACCCTCTTCGGCCACGTGAAGGGCGCATTCACCAGCGCGATCGCCTCAAAAAAGGGACTGTTCGAGATGGCCGACCGCGGCACGCTGTTCTTGGACGAAATCGCTACCATGGGCCTCGATACCCAGGCCAAGATTCTGCGCGTGCTGCAGGACCGCAAGTTCATGCATCTCGGTGGAGTTCAGGAAATTCAGGTGGATGTGCGTATTATCGCTGCCACAAACATTGACTTGCGGCAGGCGGTGCGCGAGGGCCGCTTCCGGGAAGATTTATTTTACCGGCTGAACGTCATCACGATCGAATTGCCGCCGCTTCGGCAGCGGCGTGAGGACATCGCCTTGCTGGTCGACTTCTTCCTGAAGAAATACGCAGAAGAAAATGACCGCCCAGCTCGGCGTGTGACGCCGGAGGCGCTGCGTCCCCTCATATCTTATTCATGGCCGGGCAACGTGCGCGAACTGGAGAATGTGATCGAGCGCGCGGTGGTGCTATCTTCCGGTGCGGAGATTGGCATCGAGTTGCTGCCCGACAACGTGCTTGGCCGTGGCTCCGCGTTCACCCTGCACGATCCGCCAGCGAATGCGTCGCTGTTTGAAATCGTCGACGATGTCCAACGGCGAATCATTACGGACATGCTGGAAAAATGCAACTGGAACCAGACTGAAGCCGCCGAGCGCTTCAAAGTTCCACTCTCGACTTTGAACCAGAAGATCCGCCGCCTGAATATTGAGATCAGGAAGAAGCGCGCATGACTTACCCGGCCTGAAATCAGCCCAATCACCCGGCAGCGCAAGCCTTGTTGAAGCCTATCCCTTTTTGCCTATCCGGAACACGATACCGGCCGAGAAGCGAATTACGCCTATGGTGTTCCCGCTACCGCGGAAACCGATGTACTCCACTTGCGGCCGCATCGCGAATCTCCCGCTTTTGTCGAGCCCAAAGTCAGCACCCCCGCCGGCGCCAATCGCAAAAGTGTTGGTGGCTCCGGTAAAGCCTGATTGCGCCGAGGACGCATGCCCTCCGCCAAAAAGAAGCTGCGCAAACGGAACAACTCTGTCCACCTTGCTGTAGGAAAAGCGCGGGCCGAACATGTAAGTCTCGCCGGTCAGGCCCGCAAGCGAGCCCGAGGTAACGTCATACCCGCCGAAATCAGCAACAGCTCCGAGCCAACGGTTGAGATTGACCGCCGCCGAAGCGCTGCCGCCCATCAGCGTGAGAGTATAGCCGTGGGTAATCTCAAGAAGTGAATACCCCACTGCGACATCCGCCAGGGGAGTGTCCTGTGCCCGCGAAACCGTCGCGAGAAGCGAAAAAGCGCAGGCCGCCGCCAGAATCAGTCTCCTCATTCGCGTCCTCCTCTCAGCTGCCCGTCTCGCTAAGGTAATAATCCCGGCAACGCAAGTCAATGCGACTCTATTCTCTGCTATATTCTCTGCTATAGTTTTCGGGAAAGCTCAGTTTCGCTGGTCGCGCCTTTCTCGACTGAATGGAACTCGTCTCGCCTGCATATTTCGCTAAGGAAAAAGTCCAGTCGGTGCAGGACTATGTGATTTTTTCTGCGCAAGCGCTGGTCAACCTGTTTCGCAAACCCTTTTATTTCGCTGACATGGTGCAGCAGGCCGACCTGATTGGTGTGGGTTCGCTGCCGATTGTCGCCTTGACCGGGTTTTTCACCGGAGCAGTATTGGCCGTACAAACGGCGAACACGCTGGAGCGCTTCGGCTCGGTCACCATGGTTGGGCAACTGGTTTCGCTTTCGATGGTGCGCGAATTGGGCCCGGTGCTGACGAGCTTGATGGTTGCAGGACGAAATTCTTCAGGGATGGCGAGCGAGTTGGGCTCGATGGTGGTTACCGAGCAGATCGATGCCATGCGTGCATTGGGCACCGATCCGATGAAAAAGCTGGTGACGCCGCGCATAGTGGCAACGGTGTTCATGCTGTTTTTTCTCACCATCATTTCCGATCTGGTCGGTCTGACCGGCGGCTTGGTCATCGCCAAACTGCTGCTGCGCCTGGATGCCCGGCAATACTGGTCGACCGCGTGGCAGATCCTCGTGTTTCAGGACGTCTTCATGGGGCTGATCAAACCGGTTTTATTCGGCTTGATTATTGCCACCGTGGGTTGCTTTTACGGGCTCAACGCTCGGGGAGGCACACAAGGAGTCGGCCGGGCGACCACTCAGGCGGTGGTCGCAGCTTCAGTTCTTATCTTGGCGATGGATCTGCTGCTAACACGGCTGCTGATGATCCTATTTGTTATGCATTGATTCCATGTCCGCTCCAACCCTGCCGCTCGATTCCGCTCAGGTCCTGACAAAAGAGCTTTCCTCGTTCGCCATCGTATTTGAAAACGTGGCGCTGGCCTTCGGCAGCAATGAAGTGCTGAAGGGAGTTTCTTTTCGCCTGGCCCACGGCGAAACCAAGGCGTTGTTCGGGGTTGCTGGATCAGGAAAGAGCTTGATCCTGAAGCTGACGATGGGCCTGATTCGGCCCGATGCGGGCAGGATTGTGACACTGGGACAAGACATCACGCAGATGCCCGAGGAGGAACTATATTCTCTCCGGCGAAAAATCGGAATGGTGTTTCAGGAAAGTGCCTTGTTCGACTCGCTCACGGTCAGCGAAAACGTAGCCTATCGGCTGATGGAAGAACATGGGATCTACGACCATGAGATCGATGTCAAAGTGCGCGAGGCGCTGCGTTTCGTCGAATTGGAGCACACCCTCGATTTGTTTCCTTCGGAATTGTCAGGAGGCATGCGGCGGCGCGTAGCAATAGCGCGGGCGATTATAACGCAGCCGGAATTGCTGCTTTACGATTCGCCGACGGGAGGCCTGGATCCGGTCACTTCCAACACGATCATCGAGCTGATCGTGAAGCAACGGGATGTTTACAAGACCAGCTCTTTGCTGGTGACGCATCGCTTGCAGGACGGATTCACCATGGCGACCCACCAGTTCGACACACAAGCCAACCGGATGGTGTGTCTGCCTCCTGGGAAAAGTTGCGATGTGCCCATGAGTTTTCTGGTGCTGCGCGATGGGAAAGTGATCTTTGATGGGGACATGCAGGAGCTGGCAAACACGAAGGATGAGTATATTAGGGAATATATTTCGTGAAGTGTAATGGTTAGTGGCTCTGGCCGGACCATCGTTGGATTCGGAATGACATCGACGCAGCTTCTTTCTGGCTCACCCACCTACCGAATCCCCACCTGCCCGCGCACGCTGTCGATCAGCTTCTTCGCATCGTAGCCGACACCGGCTTTGAACACAGTTTCCACGTTCTCGATGTCTTCGATGTTGTTCGACGGGTCGCCCTTGATCAGAACCAGGTCGGCCTGCTTGCCGGGAGCAAGTGTTCCGATCCGGTCTTCACGTCCCAGAAATTTCGCGCCGTTTTCCGTGGCGATTTGAATCGTCTCTACTGGCGTGAAACCTGCTTCCACCAGCAATTCGATTTCGCGCTGATCGCCAAAGCCGGGCAGGACGCCTCCGTTGCCAGTGGGGTCTGGACCCGCCAGGAGCAGGCCTCCGGCTTTGACGAAAGCGACTTCAAAGTCCATTTCTTTGCGCATCATCGCGCCGACGCGGGAGTCGAGCTGAACTCTGGCGCGTGCGGTCAGGTAACTCTGCGCCGACTCCGCCGACATCGCAGCCAGAGTTCGCGATTGCAGCTTTGGTCTTCCCGGCACGCTTGACTCGAACACGGGCAGAGTCGACGTGACCGCAACGTGGTGCGACACGAGATTGTGGATAAGCTCCTGCACCTGCGGGCCATTGATGTCTTGCTTCAGCCAGGATTCTTCGCCACCCCGAGGGCATAGGTCAGGTTTCTTGTCGGAAACAAATTCGGTGTCGGTGAACACCGGGCCGTGTTCGAAGTCGTCGATCCCGAGCGCGATTGCCTCCGGCCAGGTCACGGAACAAAGATGACCAGTGAGCTTCAGCTTGTGTGCGTGAGCTTCGTTAATGGCAGCTGACAGTTCATCGCGCGTGATGTGCATGTAGGCTTTGTATGAAGTCATGCCTTCTGCCGCCCAGTAATCGACCATGCGCTTGGCGTCGTCCGGGCCATCGAGTTCGTGCATCTGGGCAAAGAACGTGGGAGCGCCTTCGAGATAGGGCGCCGTAGCGTCAATGGCCGGGCCGGGCATTTGATTGGCGTCGATGCGGCTCTTTACTTTTAAGTCGGTGTAGGGTTCGAGGCTGCCGGTGGTGCGCATGGTTGTAACCCCACCAGCAAGATAAAGCCGCGGTGCGGTGTAGGGAATCTCTTGGATGAACAAACCCGGCTCACCGATTTTGCCGCCAGTGACCTGGACGGAAGAGGAATTGGTGTAATAAAGATGGTTGTGCATCCCGACGATTCCGGGAATGACTGTATAGTCTGTGCGATCGAACTTCTGTGCCCCCGAAGGGATGTTCGCTGATGAAGCAGGCCCCAAGGATTGAATTTTCCCGTTGGCAACTACAATCGCTTGATCTTCTTTTGCAGGCACGCCCGTGCCATCGATGACGCGGACGTGGTTGATAACGAAGACGGGGGTGTCGACGGAAATAAATTCGGCAGTGTCCGAAGTTTTGGTTTGAGCGGGCGCAAGGGTCGAAAGAACGAGTATTACAGCAAAAGATGAGAGACGCATTGGCACCTCAGGGCTGAAGCCCAGACTAGATTGAGTGATCTTTCCGCGGCGCTGAAAGCCTGCCCTGAGCGAAGCCGAAGGGCGCTGCTCTTCGCTACTTCCCTGCCATCAGCCTCTCGACCTCTTCCGCTTTCGACGGCAGTGCGCCGCTCAGCTTCACCAGTTTGCCGTCGGGATCGACCCAGTAATCGTCCTCGATCCGCACTCCGATCTTCTCTTCCGGAATGTATATGCCAGGTTCAATTGTAAAGACCTGACCGGGGCCGAAAGGTACGCTATAGTCCGTGGAATCGTGAACGTTGAGTCCAACGGAATGGCCGAGGCCGTGGATGAAGTATTTCCCCAGGGGTTCGCCGTGCAGGTCTTTGCCGTGAGTGTTGATGTAGTCGTAGGCGACCTTTTGCAGCGAATTCGGATCGTCGCGCCTCATAGTCGATTTGCCCGACACGAATGCAACTTCGGCGGCTTGTTGTGCACCGAGAACGATGTCGTAGATCTCGCGCTGACGCGGAGTGAAGTGGCCATTAATGGGCAGCGTTCGCGTGATGTCGGAGGCGTACATGGAGTATTCGCCGGCGGCGTCGATTGCAACCACGTCACCGGATTGCATGACCTGGTCGTCAGCGGAATAGTGCAGTACCGTAGAATTAATCCCGGAGCCTACGATGGGAGCATAGGCGACACGCTCGCAGCCGCGCTTGCCCCATTCATATTCCATAAGGACCTCGATCTGGTGCTCGTTTACCCCTGGCTTGACCGCGTTGAACGCGGCGAAATGCGCAGCCACCGAAGCATCGACCGCTTTGCGAATAAGCGTTATTTCACCCGCATCTTTGGTCGTGCGCAACGATGAAATCATCGGGCGCACGTCGGAGAACATGACATAGGGATTTTGCGTTTTAAGGAAGGCTAAAGGCTCGGCTGACATCGACTCGGCCGATTGCGTGGCCACGTCCGTGTAGACTTGCGGCCGGCCTACGGCGAGAAATTTCTCGAGTTCTTCGGGAAGTTTTGCCAGATCCTCGACCTGATCGAACCCGGTAATTTTGGGCGCGTCAGGGTTTTCGGGCCCAAGCTTGGGCCCGGTCCACTTTTCCTGCGTCATGTTGCGCGCCGGGAGAAAGAAAATTTCTGTATAGGGGCGGGCAGGCGTGTCGCCTTTAGCTTCGGTAGCAGAGGCGATCAGCAGCGCACCCACCGGCTCGCTTTGCCCGGTGAGGTAGTAGAAATTGTCATCCTGACGGAAGGTGTAGAGATCGCTCGGACGTTCTGTCTTTGAAAACAAAACAACTACGCCATTTACTTTCTTGGCCAGGGCCTCGCGCCGTGCACGATAGTCGGAGTTAGGCTGGCGCTCGAGGGCGGCACTGAATATGCTAAAAAGTAAAACGATCGAAATCAGAGATGCAAGACGAAGTTTGCGCATGATTGTCTATCCGTTTTTTAGTGACGTTTGGCTGCCAGGTGAGTAATCACAGTGCAACAAAATGGGATTCGATCAAGCTCGCGATTCACACTCCAACCGGAAACGGCTTCGTGTGCGTTTCGGCGCTCAGTCCTACCCCAGCAAAGCGGCCTTGCAGCAGCGACATCAATCCTGTGTACCAATACCCGATCACAAAAAGAAAGAGAAAAGGAACCGTAACAAAGTTTTCGTTCTCGATGGCATAGCGGATGGTCAAGGCAAAATAGGCGCCGATCGCCAGTTCTATCCACGGCACCCACCCGAGGCGCTTGCGGTATTTGGTTGCGCGAACTTTGTCTTTTTTCGATTCGACGTGGTATTTGGGTGTGCGCGCGAACGCGCTCTGCCTGCCGATGAGAGCTTCGATCACCGCCTTCGTATTGGTGATGGTCAGTCCGATTCCCAACGCCATCAGAAACGGCAAATATAGCAATGCTCGTGGCCAGCTCTTCGGAAATAATTCTTTCTGCGAGACGAGATAAAAGCTCGAAATCGAGAACGTCGATGCCAGAAACAGCGGCAGATCGATGAACAGCATCTGGAACCATCCCTGATAAAAACGGATGATCATGGCCGGGAGAATCAGCACCGAGAGAATCACCATGAGCGGATAACTTAGGTTCGCCGTGAGATGATACCAGGCTTCGATCTTCGTGTGCAGTGGGGCATCGCTGCGCAACACGCGTGGCAGAATCTTCTTTCCCGTTTGGATCAGTCCCTTCGCCCAGCGCGCCTGCTGGGTCTTGAATGCGGTCATTTCCACCGGCAGTTCGGCGGGGCATTCAACATCTTGCAGGTAAATGAACTTCCACCCTTTGAGTTGGGCGCGATAAGAAAGGTCGGTGTCTTCGGTGAGCGTGTCGTGCTGCCAGCCTCCGGCATCGTCGATGGCGGAGCGCCGCCACATGCCGGCTGTGCCGTTGAAGTTAAAGAAGAGACCAGTGCGGGCGCGGCCGGAATGCTCAAGCACAAAATGTCCGTCGAGCAGAATGGCTTCGACCTGTGTCAGGAACGAATAGTCGCGATTGATGTGCGTCCAGCGCGTTTGCACCATCGCGATTCTGGGATCGGTAAAGTGATGCACAGTGCGTAATAGAAAATCTTCGGGCGGAGTGAAGTCGGCGTCGAAGATGGCCACAAATTCGCCCTTCGCGGAGTTCAATCCTTCGGCGAGCGCCCCTGCTTTGAATCCTTCGCGATTTGTACGGTGATGGTAAGTTACGGGATTTCCCAACGCAGCATAGCGTTCGACCAGGTTCCTGGCGACTTCGATGGTTTCATCGGTGGAGTCATCGAGCACCTGGATGTCCAGCTTTTCGGGCGGATATTTCAGCTTGCAAACCGCGTCCAGCAGGCGCTCCACAACGTACCGCTCATTAAAGATGGGTAACTGCACGGTAATCCGCGGCAGGTTGTCGAAGTGCGCTGGCGGCTCGGTGGTGCGGTTCTTTTTGTGCTTGTAATAAAGATAGACCAGGATGTAGCGATGAATGCCGTATCCGGCGAGCAGGACCAATACCACGAAATAGGGGATGAGCAGAGCGCGGTCAAAAGCGTCGGTATGGTACAGGCCTTGAAAAGTCTTATCCAATAGATGTTGGCGCAGATAATGGCCGA
>JASIEN010000269.1 GCA_030045935.1 Candidatus Sulfotelmatobacter sp. | reverse complement strand
ACCATGATCGACAACCTGCGCCTGACCACGGACCGCAACACCGAGCAGGACTGGTTGAAGACGAACCTCGCACGCTTCACCGGCATGTTGCAGGGTCAGCGCGATCTGGCGACGGTGGGCCGCATGTTGCTCTCGGAACTCACTCCCCTGGTCAACGCGCAACAGGGCGTGATCTACCAGATGGGAGGCGAGGATTCCGCCGAAATGGTGTTGCTCTCCGCTTTTGCAGGCGATGGCGAAGATGGCCATCTGCGCCGCCTCAAGCTGGGCGAGGGCCTGGTGGGACAATGCGCGGCAGAGAAGCGCCGAATGCTAATTACCGACCTGCCGCCGAACACCATAGCCATTCGTTCCGGCTTGTTTGAAGCGGTTCCGAGAAACGTAATCGTGCTACCGGTGCTGTTCGAAGATCGCGTCAAGGCGGTCATTGAACTTGCCAGCTTGGGCGCATTCACCGCATCGCATCTCGCATTCCTCGAACAACTGACTGCGAGCATTGGAATCGTGCTCAACAGTATCGAAGCCACCATGCAGACCGAGGGCCTGCTGAAGCAATCGCAACAGTTGGCGACCGAACTTCAGGTCCAGCAAAAAGAATTGCAGCAGACCAACGAGCAGCTGGCACAGAAAGCGCAACAGCTCGCAGAACAGAACGTCGAAGTGGAACGCAAGAACCAGGAAATCGAGCAGGCTCGCCGCGCTCTTGAAGAAAAGGCCAAAGAGCTGGCGCTGACCTCGAAGTACAAATCCGAATTCCTGGCGAACATGTCGCACGAGTTGCGCACGCCGCTCAACAGTATTCTGGTGCTCGGCCAGCAGCTCAGCGACAACCCGGATGGTAATCTCACGCCTAAGCAGGTCGAATTTGCGCGCACTATTCACGCCGCCGGAACCGACTTGCTCAACCTGATCACCGACATCCTCGATCTTTCCAAGATCGAATCGGGCACGGTTTCGGTCGAGGCAGAAGAAGTTTTCTTCGCCAGCCTGCTCGATCAAGTCGAGCGCCCGTTCCGGCACGAGGCGGAAAACCGGCACCTAACCTTCGAAGTGCAGGCCCATCCGCATCTTGCCCGCAGCGTGGTCACCGACTCCAAGCGCCTGCAACAGGTGCTGAAGAACCTTTTATCCAACGCCTTTAAGTTCACAGAAGTCGGAGGCGTTCGCCTGACGGTTTCTCCCGCCACAAGTGGATGGGGCGAAGATCATGCTGTCCTCAGCAAAGCCGCATCAATTATCGCCTTCGAAGTGTCCGACACCGGCATTGGCATTCCGCTTGAGAAGCAGCGCATCATCTTCGAGGCCTTCCAGCAGGCAGATGCCGGCACCAGCCGCAAGTACGGAGGCACTGGTCTCGGCCTGGCCATCAGCCGCGAGTTGGCCAACCTGCTAGGAGGAGAAATCCAGTTGCGCAGCGCCCCGGGACGCGGCAGCACGTTCATCTTGTATCTGCCACAGACGTATGTGGGGCCGGCTTCCGGTGCAGCTCAAGCTGTGGCAAGGACAGTGGAGAGAGCTGCCTCATCTCCAGCGCCGATGCCGCTCTCGGTGGTTGAGCACCCCTTCGAGAGAATTGAAGACGACCGTGACAACTTACAGCCTGATGATGCGGTATTGCTCATCGTGGAGGACGACCCACACTATGCCCGCGTGCTGGTTGATCTCTCGCACGATAGGGGACTTAAAGTCCTTGTGGCCGGGCGCGGAACCGAAGCTCTGCAATTGGCGCTTGAATACCATCCTACTGCGGTTTCGCTCGATGTTTTCCTGCCTGACATGTTGGGTTGGACGGTCCTCAATCACCTGAAGCAGGATCCGAAAACTCGGCATATCCCGGTGCAAATGCTTACTCTCGACGAAGACCGCGCCCACGGTCTCGCGCGTGGAGCGTTCTCTTTTATCACCAAGCCCACCACGTCGGAGGGTTTAAAAGACGCGTTGGCGCGCATCAAAGATTACTCCGCCCCGCGCCGCAAGCGCCTGCTGGTGGTCGAGGACAATCCCGCCGAGCAGCTCAGCATCAAGGAACTGTTGGGCTTCGACGATATCGATGTCACCGTGGTGGCAACTGGGCAAGAAGCGATCGAAGTTGTCACCAACGAGCAAATTGACTGCGTGGTGCTCGATTTGAGGCTGCCGGACATCTCCGGCTTCGAAGTTCTGGAGCGCTTCCGCGACACCCCGTCACTCAACGACCTGCCGGTGGTTGTGTTCACCGGCAAGGAGCTCTCGCCCGAAGAGGACGCCCGCCTACATTCGCTGGCACGAAGCGTCGTGGTGAAGGGCGTGGAATCGCCTGAGCGGTTGCTGGATGAAACGGCGCTCTTCCTGCACCGTGTCGTTTCCGATCTGCCGCCGGAAAAACAACGGTTGCTCGAACGCCTGCATCATTCGGACGACGCTCTGGTCGGCAAAAATGTGCTGATCGTCGACGATGACGTGCGCAACATTTTCGCCCTCAGCAGCCTCATTGAGCGCCGCGGCATGAAGGTAATAACCGCCGGCACGGGCCGCGAGGCCATTGCCAAACTGGAGTCGACGCCGGAAATCGCCATCGTGCTCATGGACATCATGATGCCTGAGATGGACGGCTACGAGACCATGCAGGTGATCCGGCAGAATGCGAAATTCCACCGCTTGCCGATTATCGCCCTGACCGCGAAAGCCATGAAGGGCGATCGCGAGAAATGCCTGGAAGCTGGAGCGTCAGAGTATTTGGCAAAACCGGTGAACACTGAGCAGCTGCTCTCGTCGCTTCGCATGTGGCTGCACCGGTAGAGGACGAATATAAATGCTTGAAATCGATCTGCCGTGGAAGAGCGGCCCTTCAGGCCGCGATGAGGGTCAGAAATGTATGCGGCCTTAGCCGCTGAGGTCCGCAGTTGAGCACAAACGGAAAAGTCAACATCCTGATGGTGGACGACCAGCCTGCCAAGCTCCTCAGCTATGAGGTGATGCTTGGCAGTCTGGGCGAGCACCTTATCAAAGCCAACTCCGCCAAAGAAGCTTTGGAAGCCCTCCTTAACAATGAAATTGCCGTTGTGCTGATGGATGTCAGCATGCCCGAACTCGACGGCTTTCAGTTGGCCTCGATGATTCGCCAGCACCCGCGGTTCCAGAAAACGGCAATTATTTTCGTCTCTGCCGTGCATCTCACCGATCTCGATCAGCTCAAAGGATACGAACACGGCGCTGTCGATTACATTTCCGTTCCTGTCGTCCCCGAGCTGCTTCGCGCCAAAGTGAGAGTGTTTGCCGAGCTGTACCGAAAAACGCGCCAGCTGGAAAAACTTAACAGCGAGCTGGAGCAGCGAGTGCTGGAGCGCACTGAAGAGCTGGCGCGTAAGGCTGAGCTTTTGCTGCAATTGAACGTTGAGCTTGTCAGCAAGAACCAGGAACTGGATGCCATCGTGCAGACCGCGCCCGATATCATCTTCAGCCGCCAGTGCGATGGTTCTCGCGACTACGTCAGCGACCGCTTTTATGAATACACGGGTGCGCCTGAAGGCTCTGCCTCCGGCTTTGGCTGGCTGGACTATGTTCACGAACAAGATAAAAACCAGGCAATGAACCACTGGATGAAATGCGTGGAATCCGGTGCGAACTACGAAGCCGAATACCGCATGAGATCGACAGATGCCGGCTATCGCTGGTTTCGCGCCCGCGCGGTTCCCATTCGCGATGAAGATGGCAAAATTCTGAAATGGTACGGAACCTGCTCCGATATCCATGACAGCAAACTGCTGGAGCAGTCGATCCGCGAAAGCGCCGCCGAGCTGGAAAAGATGGTCGATAGGCGCACGGATGAACTTCGCCGCCTTTCAGCCAGACTTATGACTATGCAGGACCAGGAAAGACGCCGTTTGGCGCGCGATCTCCACGATGGATTAGGTCAGGAGCTGGCGGTGGCCAAGATGGTGCTCGACAGGATGGTTTTGCAGAAACCTTCTGAACCGCCGAACGAATGCTGGGTTCAGGCGAGCAGCATTGTCGATCGCGCCATCCAGCAGGTGCGCACCATGTCTCACCTGCTGCATCCGCCATTGCTCGACGAGGTTGGATTGTTGTCCGCGCTTGCCTGGTATGTTGAGGGTCTGACCAAGCGCAGCGGGATTGAAACCTCTCTTGAAGTTCATCCTCAGGACTTTCCCCGCCTCTCGGGCGATGTTGAGACGGGTGTTTTTCGTATCGTTCAGGAAGCTCTTACCAATGTTTTCCGGCATTCCGATGCCACCCGGGTTGAGATCGCCTTGAGCCAGAAACATGGCATGTTGACCGTTTCAGTTCGCGATAATGGGAAGGGAATCGGCCTGAATATCGCTGAGTTCAAGCCCGATAGCGTCGGGGTTGGTATTGGTGGGATGAGACAACGCGCCCGCGAACTGGGGGGAGAACTGCGTTTGACTAATGTGCGTCCAGGAACGCTCGTGGAGTTGACAATTCCTTGTGTATCCGTGTTGCGCGAAGTCAGCGCCCTGCTCGATGCTTGTCCCGGGGATTAATTTCCCTCAGTCTCTGAAAACTCTCGGGGATTTCCCCGATTGGCTTCTTCCCATTTGATCACTCAATCTCTAGATTGCTAGGGAAGCAGCACGCATCCGGCTACAAGCTGGTGTGTACTGTGTCTACTTCGGTTCGCCCGCGGAGTCTGTCGCCATGACCAAATGTGTGTTTGGCATTTGTTCTCTCGGAGAAAAGTTTCAACTCTTGGCGAAAACCAATCAAAACTCAGCACTTTGTGTCTCAGGCACTGTACAGCAAGTCTGGGTATCAATTACAGGAGCATCCTGATGGGCTGCTTGACCCAGTGTCTATACCCTCTGAGATGTTCGAGACGCTCCGCAGTTTATCTGTGGACAACCAGAAACTCTAGCCTTTCTCGGAGGATTCCAGTGGCGACTTGCGTAATTTCTGCAACAGAGACGAATCCGATTCCAGCCGCAAAAGACACGACTCCGGTCGAATCCGAGCGCAGTCTTGTGCAGCGTGCCCAACGTGGTGATGAGCAGGCTTTCGCCTCGCTCTTTCAGGGCCACAAGAAGCGCGTTTATTCGGTCTGCCTGCTGATGACAAAAGATGTGGCTGAAGCTGAGGACCTCACGCAAGAGGCTTTTATGCAGGTGTTCCGTTCGGTGGGTTCTTTCCGTGGGGATTCCGCCTTTTCTACCTGGCTTTATCGCATTGCCGTAAACACGGTGCTCATGAAATTGCGCCGGCGGAAAGCTCCGGCGCTGGTTTCGCTCGATGAACCGGTCTCTGCAGAATCGCCATCGCTGCGCCGCGATGTCGGCCGGGCCGATCTCAACCTAAGCGGAGCCGTCGACCGAATTGCCTTGCGACGTGCGATGCAAGAGCTTCCTGAAGGCTGCCGTCAAATCTTTGCGCTTCACGAAGTACAAGGGTACCAGCATCATGAGATCGCCAAGATGCTGGATTGTTCCGTGGGCAATTCCAAGTCGCAACTTCATAAAGCGAAGATGAAGATGCGCGATTTGCTGTTTCCCAAGCACGGGCTGGTGCGCCGTCCCTCCGCTCTTGCCGCGCGCTCGGCAGCAGCGGGAAGAGTGGTTGACCGCTCTCAGTCTCCGGCATTGTACAACGCCGCCTGAATTAAGCCGCTTGACTAAAGGGATGGAAATCCCCAATTGGAAAAAAATTCGGAAAGGATGAAAGCTGTGGAGCTAGGGGTACTTGCAATAAGTGGTCTGGACCGAGAAACGCGCTTCTTGTCAGCCGGGCAACAGAATTGGCCGGGTTCTTTTGTCCATTGAACCGCTGTGCTGCACCAGTGTTCTCGGCCATTCCACGGTTGAGCGCATGCTGGAGCACTTCTCGCGTGTCGAAGTCGAGCAGGCCACCATTCTGGCGCCTGCAGCCCTCTCGCGCTTCATCCCGCCGATGCGCGGCAAATACGCCTCGGTGAACGTAACCATGTAAGTGATCTTTCGTCCGCGATAACTCAGGTATTGAACGAGTATTCGCAAGACGGTATCGAGTACTGCTTCATCATATCCGACGGTCTGTGATAACCCTGGGCTAGGAACTTTCGCGTTACAACCTTCGTGGGGTTTTGTCTGATGTCGGAGGACGTCGCACCGCTGCCGGCTGGAGGCTGGGAATAAGACTTGGGTACGATCCTTCTCTCAACGGAAGCGTCGGATAAACAGCGTATGACGCTCAGAACGGTAATAGCCGACTACGTAGATGGTGGCTTTTCCCTTAGTCGAGTAGATCACTTGCCGGATGCGCATGATAGGAGATCCCTTTTGAATCCCTAGCATTCCCGCCAAATCCGTATCCGCAGCCGTAGCATCGATTTCCTCATCGGAATAAGCCAGATCTACTTCGTACTCGTGCTGCAGGAGGCTGAACAGTGACGTTCTTCCCAGGGGGGCGTCTACTAGTCCGGAAAATTCGGCGGCCGCCAGGTAACAGGTTTCAAGCGCAAAGGGCTCCTCGCCAGTCAGGCGAAGTCGCGCGATCTTAACCAGGCGACTCGCGGCCGGCATGCCCAACCGTGCGGCAATTTCCTGTTCATCTTCAATAATTTTTGAGACCAGCACTCTCGACCTGGGCGCTAACCCACGGCTGGCCATGTGCTCGGTGTAGCTCATCAACTTGTTGAAGTGAATTTTGGGCGAGGCGACAAATGTCCCGGCGCCACGCCGTCGTTCCACCAGGCCTTCGCGCTCCAGGCCGGCCAGCGCATGGCGCGCCGTCATGAGGCTGACTTTGTGGGTCTTGGCAAGCTCTCGTTCAGAGGCCACCGCATCGCCGGTCTTGAGTTCAGCCGACTCAATCCGCCGCCGAATCGAATTCTGGATGCGCTGGTAGGCCGGTGTTCGGCCGTCGCGGTGGTTTCCAAGCATAAAACCGTTCCAGACTCACCCGTGCCGGCAGGGTTTCTGGACCCAGCCCGGCTCTGATGGGGATTCTCCTGCTCGCCTCTGCTATATAGCGTATTGAAAGTCACCGTGTAAAGT
>JASIEN010000268.1 GCA_030045935.1 Candidatus Sulfotelmatobacter sp. | reverse complement strand
TCCCTTGACTGATAGCCAGAAAACTCTGGTCAGCCACAGGGCCTTGGAGATACGAGCCCATTATCTTTTGGCCGAGGGCAAGCTCTGCCTTCAGGAGGGCAAGTTGAGCGAGGCCAGAAAGTTCTTTTCTGAATCAAACCTTCAACTTCAAAGGCCCAAGTTATCGCTGCTGCTGCTCGGTCTGAAAATCGCTCCGGGAGCGACAAGAAGCCTGGTTGCCTTGGCGAACAGGATCAGGAACAGCGCCGCTTCCTGAAAAGATCACAGATGCAGTCCTGAAAAGCCACAGGCAGCCCTAGAAGGGAAGCGAGGCAGAAAACCTCAGACCGTGCGTCCCAAAAACGCGCACTCCAGGTTCCACCGAAGGCCGTCGACCGTCTTCGTGGGACGGATGCGTCGCAGGCTGAGCGGATTGTGATGTCTCCTGACCAACCCTCCGTTGGTCGTGACAGCCGTCTGGTATCCGATCTCCCGGCTCGCGCTCACTGTGTGCTCTCGCCAATGAGGCTGGAGAGCCGGGCACGGATAAGAGAAGTGAACGACGGGCGCCGCAAGTTCCTGTTCAAGCTTGTTCTTTGCGCCAAGCATCTCGGCTCGCGCCTCGCTTTCAGTTACGTACGCTATGTTCGGGTGAGTCATCGTGTGCGAACCCACTGTGTGGCCGCTACGCCCCAACCCTCGCACTTCTTCCCAGGTCATCATCAGCCGCTGCGTAGGACGTGGCGGAGCTGTCCCCAACTGTTGTTGGATTGACTCGACGTACTCACCTTGCGGCCCACCTGACAGCTTGCTGCAGTGCTCCGATGCGCGATCGAAGGCTTGTATACGCTGTTGCGCTGATATTAGAGGCCATTCCATTCCGGGCGCTTCAGGCCAGCTATTCTTCTTCGAGGTTAGAAATGCATGCCGCAGCAGGCTGGGCCAAGGCAAACGCTGCCTCTCGATGCAATCTACAGTCACATAAAACACAGCTGGTATACCGAGCGGACTAAGAATATCCTTCGCGGCCTGGTAGTTGTCGGCATAGCCATCATCAAAAGTGATGACCACCGCCTTCGCTGGTAATGTCTTTTTGCCTTGTAGAAATAACAGCACATCGTCGAGGCTTACAGCGTTGAAGTACCTTGCAACCACTTCCATCTGCTCCCGGAAAACTTTGGTTGAGTGGATGATGCCACCGAGAGTCAGTTCTTCCGAGGCGGGATCGTTCATCACTGAGTGATACATAAGGATGGCAACCCCGTGTCCGGTGAAACGAGAGATCAGAGGCAGGACTCCGCTTCTGATCAGCGACTTTTTGATCCAAGCATTGCCCATGAAGGATGGATGATGGGTGAATCGCTAGCCTGGCTGGGCAGCTCTCGCCGCAAAACACGGCCAAAAACAGCGGCCCACGCGGTCTGCACGCTTTCTCATACTAGCATGGCAACAGAAAGACTTCGTTCGCTTGCGATGGGGGCTGCCATCCGGCCTTATCGCCTCGGCAGGAGTTATCCCCCTCGCCGGCAATCGCAACCTGCAAGCCGCGTTCGCGCGGCCCAGTTCGCTCCTGTGCCGGGTTGTGACGCAGTTTGCCGCACCACCACCAGTGATCCAAATCACTTGACAGCCTGGTCCGTCGCGCCTACCTTGGAGGCGTCCTCAGCAGAGGTCTCTCTGCTCGCCCTCCTCCGACCCGATCGTAAAAGGAGGAATGTCATGCGATTCGGTTTGGTTCTACTCGCGATTGCTCCCCTTCTGCCAGCATCCGCACCAGCCCAAAGCGGCCCCTACGGAGTGTTGTCTAGAACAGCCGTGAACTTCGGCCCGGTGTCGATGGGACAAACAAGTACTCCGGAGCGAATAAGTCTCACCAACACTGGCGACTCTGAACTCAAAATTACCAACGTTTCAATCAGCGGGGATTTTTCCATCCCCAAAAATTACTGTGGGGAAGGGATACTGCCGGGCACTCACTGCGATATTTACGTCACGTTTACTCCCCCGGCGGTCGGAACGCTAACCGGTAAGGTAATCTTCACGGATAACGCTTCAAATAGTCCGCATTCGGTTACCCTCACTGGTGTCGGTTTAACTACGAGTCCGACCTCAACTACGCTCACAACGTCAGCCAGGGATATCCTCGCGGGACAGCCCATCACTTTCACAGCTACGGTTACATCGAAAGATGGCATGATCCCCAATGGCGAGCAGGTGCTTTTCACATCGAAGCAGGGAGATCTAAACGCCTATGGCACGCTGCAAAATGGCGTGGCAAGCGTCACCGCGTCCTTGATAGATACCCGTCCGCACATATGGGGGAATGAAGTGCAGGGTTTCATCGCTACCTACCCTGGAGACCAGAATTTCGCCGGCAGCAGCTCGCGCGATGTTCAGGTTCACGTAGAACGCTACACTGCATCAATGAGCTTTACGCAAGACCCCAATCCAGCGCCGTATTGCCAACCCATCACAATTACGGTTGATGTCACTTCTAATGGCCCCTACACCCCGACTGGAGGGGTATATGGGCACGGTGACTACCACATCACATCCATCGGCCTGGAAAATGGCATGGGAAGCACAACCACCGGCATTGTTTGTGTCGATGTCGGGAGTGGTCATGAAGTCTTTTTCTATACCGGCGACGACTACAACTACCCTGTAGGCTCAGGGTTTGTTCCAGCCTTTACCGCAACAACTACGACAACTACAATCAAATCCTCTAAAAACCCATCGAAGCTTGGCGAAGCAGTTCGCCTCACGGCCACTCTCAGAATGCCTTATCGGCATCCCGTAGTCGGGTCCGTCACCTTCACGTCGGGAGGCAATACGCTGGGGACAGTGGAGCTCTCGAACAGTTATGGGGATATTACGATTTCATCTCTTCCCGCAGGAGCAAATACGATTACCGCAACCTATACTCCGGGGAACGGCAATTACTTGAGCAGTTCGGCATCGTTCGTGCAGACAGTGAATTAACGGACTCGTTTTATCAAAGAAAAT
>JASIEN010000267.1 GCA_030045935.1 Candidatus Sulfotelmatobacter sp. | reverse complement strand
ATGATTGAAAGTCGAGCGTTGAAGGGGCTCGGCTTCCGGCCGAGCCGAGAGTTCTTAATGAAAAAATAAATGGGGCTTTAGCCCTTGCTCATTTACCCGGAGGGGGAATGTTCAACCAATCAATTCGTAAATCCACCGCGGTCTTAGCCGTCCTGATTATGGCGTTCGCTGTGCCGTCCCTGCGCTCCCAAGACACGAAGCAAGACACCAAGCAAGACGCCTCCAAGCAAGATCAAAAGGACACTAACCAGCAAGAAGAATCGAAACAGGAAGCGCCTACTCCTTCCGTGGCTCCAGCTACCGTCGAAGTGACTCCTGCCACGCTCGACGCCCAGGTCGGTCAGAAGGCGAAATTCACCGCCGTTGCCAAAGACACCTCCGGCGCTCCCATCGACGCCAAGCCTGACGTCTGGTTCGCCGCTCCCTTCGACGTGGCCGGGGCCGACCAGAACGGCGAGGTCACATTTCACGCACCCGGCGTGGTAACGGTCGGAGCGGTCATCGCCGGTAAGGCCGGATACGCGACTGTTAACGTCAGCAACACAAAAGTCACGACTATCGAAATCGAAAAGCCGGCTTATGCCGTTGTCGCAGGCAGCTCCGAAAAACTCAACGCGATAGCTCGCACTAACGACGGCAAGCCGCGCACCGATGCCCCGATCAAGTGGACATCTGACAAGCCGTCTATCGCAACCGTCGATGCAGCCGGCATGATCACAGGCATCGCACCTGGCACCGCCAGCATTAAGGCCACATCAGACGCGGCCAGCGGCACATTGACATTGCAGGTTGTGCGCGATTCGGTCCGCAAACTAAGCGTACAGCCTGCCACCGCAGAAGCCCGCACCGGCGACGTGGTTCACTTCACCGCCGCGGGAACTGACGCCGGCGGCGGCCACATAAAAGACGTCCCTGTGCGCTGGTCGATTAGTGGCGAAGGAGCTGAGGTGTATCCCGATGGAGGGTTCGTCGCCGAAAAGGCCGGCACCTATGTGATCACCGCCAGCAGCGGCCAGCACACGGCCAATGCTTCTGTCGTCGTCAAGCTACGCAACATCGAACGTGAAGTCGACGTCGTCTCGCACGTTCCCATGCCCGACATTCAAATGTCCGAAGAATGGATCATCGGCCACCACGCTTATCTCGCCACGATCGCCGACAAGGTGTTCAGCTACGACATTTCCGATCCCGCCAATCCCAAGCTGCTCGACACGCTTAAAGTTGACGCACGCATTATCAACGACATCAGCACTACGCCCGATGAGAAGATCGGAGTCTTCACTCGCGAAGGCGCCTCGAATCGCAAGAATGGAATCGTCTTTCTCGACACTTCCGACGCTGCGCACTTGAAAGTCCTCTCCGAATACACGGCGACGGTCAGCGGAGGCGTGCACAGCGCCTATATTGACGGTCACGATGTCTACATCACAGATGACGCGACCGGCTCCATGCGCGTCATCGACTTCCAGGACTCCAAGCATCCCAAAGAAGTCGCGCGCTGGCAGACGGAGAATCCCACAGTCACGACCTTCGACACCAAACACGGGCAGTTCACCAGCGGCCGCTATTTGCACGACCTGCAAGTGAAAGACGGCATCGCCTATCTCGCCTACTGGCGCGATGGGCTGATTATTCTCGACGTGGGAAATGGAATGGCCGGAGGCAGCCCGGAGAACCCCAAGCTGATCGCTCAATACAAATTCAACCACTATGAACTTTATGGCGACGGCTGGCTGGCCGGCACGCATAGCGTCTTCCGCTATAAGAATTACCTGTTTGTGGGAGACGAAGTCTTTCCCGCAATCTTCGAGATTGACGACCGCGACCGCATTCCCGTGCGCGCCATCTGCCACGTGATGGACGTCAGCGACATCAAGAACCCGAAAGAAGTCGCGTGGTATGAAGTGCCCGAGGGCGGCTCACACAATTTCTGGGCCGCTGACGACAAGCTCTACGAGGGCTATTATTCAGGCGCGGCGCGCGTGCTCGATATTTCCGGCGAGCTACGCGGCGACTTGTACCGTCAAGGCCGCGAGATTGCCCGCTTCTGGACGGCCGACGGCAAAGGCTTTCGCCCCAACCTGCCGTTCACGTGGGGAGGTCAGCCATGCTCAGTGAAGTGCGACAGCGACCTGCTTAACAGCCTGATGTACTTCAACGACATCCATACAGGATTGTGGATCACGAAATTGGGCGCGCCGAAGTTTGAAGGATCGGCGAGCTCACCGCCGGTGAGAAAGGGCGAGAGAACGATCCACTAGCGAGGATCGAATCTGACAAGCCAGGGTCACCCTGGGCGGAGCTTGAGGCGCTTGCGCGGCGTCCGAGCCGCGCGCCGAAATCCCGAGTGTAGCGAGGGACCTCAGGCGGAGCGAAGAGTCTGTCCTAAGCCGAATGGCGAAGGAATCTCCCCATCGCAAGGTCCGTTTGTCGGAAGATTCCTCGGCCCGCTGGTGAAAACGCGGGCCTTGCAATGACGCCAGCCCACCAGTTTCGAGCGGCGATGAGCAAGACTCGCGGAAAAGTCTTTCGGCAACCGGTACGCTGACCGTGACTGACGGCGCCAACAAGAGCCCGCAGACGGTGAACTTGTCAGGCACCGGGGACTAGGTGTCTCGCTGAATGATTCGGCCCCGCAGAAATGCGGGGCTTTCTCTTCGCCAGTTGATCGCGAATCTAAATCAGTCGTGAATTCTGCGTCGAAGACGGAATGTCGGACCGGGGTCGCGAGTTTCGCACACAACGAAAACCGCGTCGTGTAGGCTATCCGTCGATCACGCCTTGGGTTCGCGAGCCGGCTTTCTGCTTTGATTTTCCCCTGTTGGTTGCCCACTGGGGCACGGTGTGATAGCCGGATCCGAGATCGACTAATTCATTCAAATACCT
>JASIEN010000266.1 GCA_030045935.1 Candidatus Sulfotelmatobacter sp. | reverse complement strand
GGTCGTAAACCTGCTCGAAGTGGCTGGCGACATCTGAGCTCTCTCGACTGGACTGGGGACCCGGACGCTCGAAGTCGCTAGAATACTCAACGCGGGAGTGATGTCAAGCCCCATTTCCCCGACAAGGTGAGGTGTATTGCGGCTTTCTCTCCCAGGTTGCAAGTGTTCAGTTCCGCCTCCAACCGGCGTCAATCCAGAGGCGGGGGATGTCCGGGAAAGTAGTTGCTATAAATCGACTTATAAGCTACATTTCTAGTCCGTCGGCCTGCCGCTTCGTCGCCCGCAAGCCGTCGATCTCCGGGATCGTCATCAATTAAAAGGCAAACTCGATGGGTTCCCCGCAGCTATCCCCTCAGGCCTCTCGGGTCAGGTCTGCTGGAATAGTCGGCCAAACCGTCTCACATTACCACGTACTCGATCGGGTAGGTGGAGGCGGGATGGGTGTGGTTTACAAGGCCCAGGATGCCCTGCTCGGCCGCTTTGTCGCTCTGAAGTTCCTTCCCGAAGATGTAGCCCCCTCCGCCACGGCCTTCGAACGCTTCCGCCGCGAAGCCAAGGCGGCATCGGCGCTGAACCATCCCAACATCTGCACGATCTATGAAATCGGCAGCCATGAAGGAAAGCCGTTCATCGCGATGGAGTATCTGGAGGGACATACCCTCAAACACTACATCCCGAATCGTCCCATGGAAACCGAGTTGTTGCTGGAATTGGCCATTCAGATTGCCAGCGCTCTGGATACGGCTCATCAGGCGGGTATTGTCCATCGCGATATTAAGCCGCCAAACATCTTCGTGACCAAAACCGGTCAGGTAAAGGTGCTCGATTTCGGCATTGCCAAGGTTGACGCGTCGAAAATGTCTGGCATGCGCCTAACCACGACCGAAGCCACTGCGTTGACCCATCCCGGCCATGCCATCGGTACCGTGGCTTACATGTCCCCCGAACAGGCATTGGGGAAAGATACCGATGCCCGCACCGACTTGTTTTCATTCGGCGTGGTTTTATACGAAATGGCCACCGGAGTGATGCCTTTTCGCGGAAGTACCTCAGGCGCGCTGTTCGATGCCATCCTGCACCAGGAGCCCGCCGCTCCGCTACGCAGGAATCCGGATCTGCCTCCAGAGCTTGAGCACATTATCAAGAAGGCGCTGGAGAAGAATCGCGATCTTCGCTATCAGAGCGCGGCAGAAATGCGCACGGATCTGCGGCGACTGCAGCGCAGCACTGAAATCTCAGGCAAGACCGTGGCAGCGCAAGAGAGCCTACTGACAATTTCGGCCGTGGTGACCTGGATCAGATTACATCCCATGTGGTCGGCTCTTGCAGGCGCCTTGACCCTCGGGATTCTGATTCTGGGATTCAGTAGTTATCACTACAGGCCCAAGCCGCCGCAGAAGATTGCGGTGCCCATTCCAAAGCAAAGTTCTTCGCCGACCAGCGGGCCCTCTTCCGCCATTACCGGAACATCTGCAGCAACCACTGGAACATCAGCGGGCACCTCGCCGCAAGAGGCAACGGCTCCCGCGCCCGAGAAAGCACAAACCCCGCCGGAAACAGGTGCAGAAACAGTTACAAAGAAGACCCCCAAGTCCAAACCCGCGTCCGAATCCTCTTCAGGCGAGGAACCCGCCAGGAACGGGCCATGCAGCAATTTTGAGGGTTTTCGCTGCACCGATATTCCAGACCTGATCTCCCAGGCCGATGCCGCCGCCGGACGTGGCGCCTATAACGAGGCCACGTACGACTACACTATTGTTCTACATATGGACCCGAGGAATGCGGCGGCTCGCGCCGGTCTGCACAAAGTGGAGCAAGCGCAGCAGATGCACCGGTGAGCTGAGTACACTCCATTTTCCTGCCTATTTACCCGACGCAGCGACTTCCGGCTCAACCTCCACCGGGAAATTTACCGACCTGGCGATAAAGCACAGGCGATGCGCGTCGTGGTGAAGTTCGTGCGCTTTGGCCTTGTCTCCCGAGGAGATTTTTGCCGCCGGCTTCAGAACCACCCGAACGAACTCTCCTGAACCGTCGTCATTCTCGCGCATGACGCCCGAGGCCGCGTCGCGATAATCGACCACAGTGATATGGTTCATCGTGCACAAATGCAAATACCAGAGCATGTGACAGGCCGAGAGGGAAGCGACCAGCAATTCCTCAGGGTTATAACGGGCACGATCGCCGCGAAAGCTGGGATCGCTCGAACCAGGAATGTCCGGCTTGCCTTCTATCGAAATGACATGGTCGCGACGGTAGGACTTGTAACCCTTCGTGCCCTCGCCGTCGTTGCCTGTCCACTCGAGGCGGACTTTATAGGTGTGCTGCTTCATGACTTCCTCGCGCCAACCTAATTGGCTTTCAGTCAGAGAATAACCGGTTTCACGGAGTCCTCCGGGCAGAATCTGCGATGCAGGCGCAGGGGGCTATTCAATGGCAGGAAGGTATTATCGCGCCAAATGGAAAGCCTTGATCCAGGGAATGAGATTCGGCAACAGGTCACCGGCAGCATGCACCAGAACCACGACCGCAAAATTTCTTGTCCGCATCCACAAGACGCCGAGAAATAGCCCGGCAAGTGAAGTCAGAATGATCGAGTATCCGACCGCTAGCAAAAGTGGAGGATGTAGGCCGATTGCTTCCTGTGTCGCCGCAGGGCGCAAGTACAGGCCAGGGGCATGAACCAAGCCAAACAGCAGGGTTGCCAGCACCAGCCCCGCCCAGGGGTTACGCAGCACGGTCGCAAGGCGTTCCTGCAACAGGGTCCGGAAGAAAAATTCCTCGACGATACCAACTTCGATCACAAGCCAGGCGAAGGCAAGAGGCGCCGCCACCATGATGATCCAAGGCGACAGATGGGAGTGGCGAATGTCTTGAAGGCCACGTCCGAGGACCATCTGCATGAGCAGAACCGCTAACGACATCCACAGCGCCGGTTTCAGCGCGCTCCAGATAAGCGAAAGCGGCGCCAGCTCGCGAAGCTTATATCCTCCGAAAGCCAGAAGAGCCCCTGCGGGTATAACGACAAACGTCGCGATTTTCAAAGCCAGCAAAATAATCGTGTGGCCCGGCTCGGATGTTATGCGCGAGACGCCACCAAATCCCCAGACGAGTATGGCCGCGATGACTGACAGATAAGCGAGCAGAACTGCACTCTCTAAGAGAGGACGAGCCACCACATACAGCAGAGCTTTAACACTTCGCGTCGATAGCAGACTCAGCGCCGGAAGCACCAATCCGAGAATTATTAACGCCGTGATCGCCTCGCTGACCGGAAATCCATAGAAGGCCCTGAGAAGAACAAGTGCAGCCACCCACAATCCAAAATAGGCAGCAACGTATGTCCGAGAGCGGGTTCCGGCTGAATTCTCCATATCTGTACCTAGCTACGCGCCAGGTCAGGTCAATGTTCCGCAAGTGGGGCAGAGGTTGGCGGAAGCCGATGGACGTTTGTCACTGTATCTTGTGCGCTATGGCACGGAAAAGTGCACGCGCCTGTAGGAGCATACAAAGTGGACTGTTAGGGCGCTTCGTTGCGCCCTCCGGGAGGTATGCCATGCGTTCCAGCCTGGTTCTTCCTCTACTCTTCGCGGTGTCTCTGACCTGCTTCTGCCAAACCAACGCATCCCGAAATCAAAATCCGCAGTTGCGCAACCCCATCGAGGGAAGCCAGATTTTTCAGCACTATTGCGCCAGATGTCACGGAGCCGATGGCCAAGACAGCAGGTCAGTAACCGCTGCGCTGAAACAGGCAGCACCGGACTTGACTGTGATCGCACAGAAAAACAACGGAAAGTTCCCCTATCGCCGTGTTAGAGACGTAATCGAGGGAACAGACCCTCGACTTTCCGCGCACAGCGACCACAAGATGCCTGTCTGGGGGCCTATCTTTCACGAAGTCGACGCAGATCAAGATTGGGGAGAAGTACGACTGGAGAACGTCACCCAGTACATACAGTCAATCCAGCGAAAATAACGAAAGGTGGGCAGTGACCTCGTTTGAAATTGAGGAGGGAGCGAGCCAAAGGTGCGATTGTTGCGGCGCAAAAAAAAAGCCGCGGTTCGCACGACTCGCTCATATCCTTTGCTGCGCAAGGGAGGCTTGCCCCAGGATGACAGCTTCAAACTGATCGATTCGGTCAACAGTTGACGTTTAATCACGCTCACTGCGGCGCGGGCTGAGGGTTGTCCGGAGGCTTTGGGGGCGGCGAAGATTTATCGTCTTTGAAGATTCCCGCGATCTTGCCTAAGAATCCTTTCTTCTTTTGCGCGTCGGCATTCTGGTCTTGCGGATTTTCTCCATTTGCGGTCGCGTTCGGCGGCGGCAGAACTTTTTCGTGGGTGCCGAAGACGCGCGAGAAGAATCCGGCGATGCCATGCTGCTGATCGCACGTCTCTCGCGGCTCGGTGCCGGCAACGAACGCCGAAACATAATCGTCCGGACAGGTAGGAGTGGCCAGCCGGTTGGTGGCTTTGTCGAGCTGCACGTCGATGACTCCGGTCGGCTGCGTGAAGTCCCTCATGTCGGCGTACTGCGGCAGAGTTGCCGCCTTCTTCATGAATTCAGTCCAGATTGGCGCGGCAGTCATGGCGCCGCTCAGGCGCAGGTCACTGTAATCGTCGTAACCAACCCAGACAATGCACAGCAGGTTCGTCGTGTAGCCGGCGAACCAGCCATCGTGCGAGCTGCCGGTTTTGCCCGCCGCCGGTTGCGTGAAGCCGCGCAGGCGGACGGCCGTATATCCCAGGCCGTTGTTGATCACGCCTTCCATCATGTTGGTCATGACATAGGCGATACGCGGGTCGAGTATCTGCCGGTGGTCGGTCTGATAGTTCGCAATCACGTCACCCTTGGCGTTGCGCACGGAGTTCACCATGATGGGTGAAATGCGCTCGCCATTATTGGCAAACGATGTGTATGCGCCCGCCATGTCGAGCGGCGTGGCTTCGTATGATCCCAAGGCCATTGCCGGCGTGGCCTTCACGGAAACAATTCCCGCCGACTTCGCCAGATCGGCGACCTTGTCGTAACCCACTTCCTCGGCCACTTTAACTGTTGCATTGTTTAGCGACATCGCCAGCGCGTAACGCAGGGTCACCTCACCCTTGTACTCCTCTTTGTAATTGCGCGGCTCGTAAATCTGGTCGCCATAGGCAAAGCTGCTAGGCGCGTCCAGCACCGTCGACGCTGGTGTAATCACGTTCTGCGAGCCGTCGATTGCCGTATTCATTGCCGCGGCATAAACAAAGGGCTTGAAGATGGACCCTGTCGGCCGTTTCGCCAATGCATGGTTGAGCTGGCTCCAGCCATAATCACGCCCGCCGACCAGAGCGAGAACCGCGCCCGTGTGTGGATCGAGCGCTACCAGCGCTACCTGTGCCTGCGGCCCCGGCTCTACCTGTGTCTCAAATTTCTTGCCGACCTTCACACGCTTGCTGCGCAATTTCTTGACTTGCTCATCCACCAGCTTGATGCCGCTTTCCACGGCTTGCGCTGCGGCTTTCTGTAAGTCGGGATCGAGCGTGGTGTAAATGCGATACGACTGGTCATTCAAATCATGCTCGTTGAATTTGTTGATGAGCTGGTCGCGCACGAGATCGACAAAATAAGGTGCGTCGCTCGCTTCCACGTTCGGGGGCGCCAGCTTCATCGGAGTAGCCTTGGCTTTCTCCGCCTGATCGCGAGTGATAGCGTGAGTTTCGACCATAGAGTCGAGCACCAGGTTGCGGCGCTCTTCCGCCTGCTTGGGGTGTCGATAGGGTGAAAGCCGGCTCGGCCCCTGAATAATTCCCGCCAGCAACGCTGCCTCGGGCAGCGTAATGTCTTTCAAATCCTTGTTGAAATAGGCCCGCGAAGCTTCACCGAATCCGCTGATGGCAAACGAACCACGCTGGCCCAAGTTCACCCAGTTGGCATAGAACTCAAAAATCTGCTGCTTGCTGAATTTTTGCTCCAGTTCTTCAGCAATCAGCATTTCCGTGAGCTTGCGGCGAATGGTTTTCTCTGGCGTCAGGAAAAAGCCCCGCGATACCTGCATGGTGATGGTCGAGCCACCCTGTTCGTGACGCCCCCTCACCACATCAATCCAGGCGGCCTCCATCATGCGGATGAAGTTCACGCCGCTGTGCTCAAAGAATCGCCGGTCTTCTATGGCCAGCGTTGCATCGATCATCACCTTGGGAATGTCGTTGTATTTCACCAACTGGCGCTTCGAACGCTGCTCCGCGTCGAACAATGAAGTCACAAGCTCAGGCTCGAGCTCGTAGGCCGAGAGATCGTTTCCCTTGCTCGTGATGCGGTTTACCTGGCTATCTTGAATCTCGATGTGCGCTGGTTCGGGGCTGTGATATGACTCGGGGCCTGGGGTGATGTCAATACCATCTTTTACCAGCTGGAAACTGCCCAGAGGCGAGGAGCTTTCCTTATCGTGGACGGCGTCAGAATATCCCGCCTGGCGCAAAAAGCCGGCAATTTCGCTCCCGTCGATATGCTCGCCATCGTGAACGACGCGGGGCAACGCGTAAATCTTCGCCGCATTGCTGAACACCGGCGAGCGAAAACGCGCTGAGATAATGCGGTCATACTTGATATAGAAATAGCTGAACCCGGCCGCCAGGACCACCGCGCCGATCAGAAAAACAGCAAACGCAGCGCGCACAATGGGATCGCGCGAGAGGGTCCTTGCCCTGTTGCCGTTTTTGGCGGTACTTTTCGGGATTTTGATTTTGATCGCCACTGCTCGATTCCGCGCCCTCTAAAGCCTCCACTGCTCCTATGGTTAGATGCGGGCGAGGGTCGGGAAAAACGCCACATTCCCGGGCTTCGGCCGTCTTAAGAAACGACATTGATGCGATTTCTTCTTATTGTACTGCCGAGGCGGCAAACAATAAGAGACCCGCAGGCCATGCGGGTCTCTAAGCTGTAAACAAGATGCAGGCGGCGATCCGGGGTCACGAATTCTATGGAGCGTCGGTGATTGCCCAGACGCCTCCATAAGTCCCACTGCCGATGGGCTGACCGAGGCCGGTATTGCTAACTGTGAAGAAGTCGAGCGTATATACTACGGTGCCTTCGTTAAGGAGGCCTCCATCCGTTAACAGCGAGCTGCCGCTTTGATCGAATTGCCCGGCATAACCAGTATTTGCGAAAGTGAAAGGCGACGAGCCCAGCTCCGTGAGTGTTCCAGTCGAACTCTGTTCAAAACCCTCGGCAGGATTGAAGGAGGTTCCCAGATCCGCCAGACCGAAAGAGAAAACCAGATTTCCGCCGGAGTTCGACTGTGCTGCGATGCTAAGCGGCGAATACTGCGTGGCGAAGGGAGAGCCGGAAAGAGCGGTCAGCGCGCCCGTACTCTGGTCTATATTGAATACGTACAGGTGGTCGTCATCGGTCCCGCTATAGCCAGAGGCCTCGCTGTTGCCGGTAGTTCCAATCAGGAAGTTTCCGGTCGGCTCGCCCACAACCTCATACATGTTGAACCCCGACGAGGTGAATGGGCTGCCCGAAACCGCGGTGAGCACTCCCAGGTTGCTGCCGGTGCCGATGCTGTAGGCCGCGACCCCCAAGCCAGTGTGAGTCGGGCCTTTCTCGGTGACGTAGAGAAATCTTCCCAGGCCATCAGTAGCCATATTCTCGGGGGCAAAGCTCACATCATTTGCCGAACCCACCTCGGTCAGGATGCCCCCACTGCCGATCTGGTAAACGAAGATTGCATCCAGTACATCGTCGGCAATGAATAGAAGAGTTCCGGCCGGATTCGTGATGACTCTTTGTGTATCAAAAGTCGTCGGCGCGGCTGCCGTGAATGTCGAGGTAAACGGACTGCCCGTGACCGATGTCAACAGGCCACCTGAACCTATCGTCCATGCGTAGATCTGACTGGTCGAACCGAACGCGACATACAGGAATTGCTCTTGTGCCACCACCATGCCAATGCCACCGTCGAGCGGCGGAGTTGAGGGCGGCGTGAAATTCGAAATCTCCTGAATGGTTTCAGTAGTCGTGTTGGGGCTGTAGCCGATGACTCCACTCGCGCCGCCATTCGTCACATAGATGAACTCTTGCTGCCCACCACCGCCCCCTCCACCACCGCCGCCTCCACCAAAACCGCCATTGCCGCTACCCGACCCAACCGGGCCGCACGGCAGACCGCCGAAGCCGCCGCACGAGTAGCCGTTGCAATTCACCAGCGACATGACCGCCAGCAAAATCAGCACACTGAGTAGCGCTCGATACATGACCCTCATGAACTGCCCTCCAGCTGAGCTGCTCCGCAAGCGTTCCAATAGTGGCCTGGTCTTCCCGCCTGCAGAAGCCGGGGCACGGCAGAGCGGGATGGCGGACGCGCGTGAAGAAACTCTTAATCTAGTCGTGATACTAGGCGGCGGGTAACGGGGTGGCAACGTTACGAATGTCATGGACCTAAAAGGCGACGGGGCAGTCGTCGAAAAGAGAACCTGCGGGGACAGCGGCGACTTCGCTGCCCCAACCCGTTGGTGACCATGGGACGTGACCAATGGAACTCTTGTCCATGTCATTAGAAGCTGACAAGATTCCATTGAAATTCGGGGGAGGAGTCTTCCAGTGAAACCAATCAACTTTCTCGCCGTGGTAGCTGTCGCGCTCTCGCTGATCGCCAGCGGCTGCGGCACATCGGATTATGTGCAGTCGATTACGCTTGCGGCAACCGTGCCTGGCAGCAGCAGCAGTTCCAGCAGCGGATCCAGCAGCAGTGAAACCTTTTTTAACCTTTCAGGCCAGGACGGGACGCTCCAGTTCGTTGCCACCGCCAACTACCACAGCGGCAAGACCATCAATGTGACGAACTCGGTGACATACTCGGTTACGCCGACGGGCACTGATGACAACGGTAACGCGTTGCCAGCTTACGGGGCAAATACAGTGCCTATCAGCCCTACAGGCTTGATGACGGCGGTCGTATCACTTTGTACTTGGGTTGACGTGGGCAATCCTCTTCCCACTCCACCGAAGTACAACTGGGAATACACCGGTTTTTATCAGACCATAGCCATTTATAACGGCATGCAATCACAGCC
>JASIEN010000265.1 GCA_030045935.1 Candidatus Sulfotelmatobacter sp. | reverse complement strand
ACGCGGCTGCTGCCGGTTACCGCGGCGCTGGCCCTGGGCATCCGCGGCCTATTTATCTCATCCTTTGCCTTAGCCCCATGGCTTCTGCTAATAGTGGGCATTTCTGCAACTTGGGTGCTGGGAACTGTAGTTTGGAAGCAGCTTCCACGCACGGATACCCCCTAAGGGGAACTGGCGTGTCACAATCTGCCACAGCTCCGTCACCTCTTCCACAGCCGCCTTGCGGCGACTGCACTTGTTCTCCACGGGCAGCCCAGTCATGCTTCTCCCACTAAGAGCCGCAAGTGCACTCATCCAGCCCCGGTTTGGGGAGCAGTGCAAGTGCTTTGCCGTGCGGTACGCACGCGCAAGGCCTTTGGGATCCGGTACGTGCATACGACTGTGCCACCTAAGATGCTGATTTTGTTAAGAGGGAGGGAAAGAGATGACCAAGCAGCAAGCTTTGTGCTGAAAACAAAGGGGTGAATCGGGCGTTTGTTGAGTTGTTTTGCCGCACAGCGATTTCGCCAGCTCGCAAATACATGTTTTCAGCGTCAGATCGCCGCCAGAGTCGATGGTTCTCGCGCCAGAAAAGCACCAAAATTGGAAAAGTTTGCGCTTGTCCACGTGTTTTCCTGCTCCAAGACTTGTGGCTCGTGGCTCAGGACTAACGACTCGAAGATGCGCTGCTATTTCGCAACGCTGGCGACTTTCACGCCTTTGGATGAAGCTGCATAGCGCGCGATGCCGCGATACAAAGCTTCGGCGATCTGTTCGCGGTAGCCATCGTTCTGTAACTTCTGTTCGTCGGTGGGGCTGCTGACGAAGGAAACCTCCGCCAGTATGCCCGGCATAGCGGTTTCGGTCAGGACAACGTAAGACGCTTGTTTGATACCACGATCGCGCAGACCGGGATTCTGTACGGATAACGAGCTATACAACGTGCGCTGCACGCTAGCCGCTAAGCGCCGTGACTGCTCGATTTTTTCGGTTAGGCCGGCAGAGGACAGACTGACACCGGCGAAATCTTTGCTGCCAATACCAGAGCGGGTTTCGAGATCTTTCGCATCGGGTGAGGTGAAACGGTTGGTGAAATAGGTTTCGACTCCGCGCGCCGAGGGCAGGTCGCTGTAGTTGGCATGAATAGAAACGAATAAATCAGCCTGCGACTGGTTGGCCAGGCTGGCACGCTCATCGAGAGGAATGTAGCTATCGTCGTTGCGCGTAAGAATGACCTCTGCGCCAAGTCGGCTCTCAAGCAGCTTGCCTAAACGCTGCGCCACTTCCAGCACGAGATCTTTTTCCAGCAGGCCGCGACGTCCTACGGTTCCTAAATCCCAGCCGCCATGGCCCGGGTCAATGACAATGCGCATTTTCGGAACGCGAGCGCGCAACTGCAAATCTTCTTTGGTGGGCGGAGGAACAACGATCGCCATCTTCTCTGTTTCGGCAGTTCCCGGAAACAGATTTATCGCAGCCTTGGGATTCGCTCCCACCTTGCGTACCTGCACCACCAGACGATAGGGATTCGGCTCAAGACTGACAGAGAAATTTGAATTGCCTTTGGTTTCGAGCACCACGCGCGTCAGGCCGGGTGAAGGCTGCGCCACACGGACTTTTGCCAGAAGTGCGTCGCCGATATCGATGGTTTTGCCTTCGAGCTCCGGCGCCAGCGACGTGTCGTGGAGGTCGAAATAAATGCGATCGGGCTTCGCCAGACGGTGCGCTTCGTACTGCACCTGATCTCCGAGGTCGAGGACTACGGTGCTCGTGTCGGCGGAGGACCAGTGCCGAATGCCACTGACTCGCGGCAGCCTGGACAATTCCTGCGGCGTGAGCTTCTCGGAGGTCTCTGCGACCGAGTCCTGATCATCAACAGACGAGCCCAATTCTGTGCTAGTTTGTTCGGGCAACTCGCTCGTCGGGGAATTCGCGGAAGGAGGGGAAGCTGGCAGAGCAGGGTTAACTCTTGCTGCAGGCCTGGTTATTGTCGGTTCCGGCTTTAGAATCATTTGGCCGAGCTGATCATTCTTGAGCTTCCACCACAACCCGACTGCTAATAACGCAACCACCACGAACATAATAAGCACGAAGACAATTCCGGGATGATGAGTGGAAGTGGCGGGCTGGGTATAGGTTTCAAACAGCGGCTTTTCTACGGGGCTAACGGATGCGGCAACCTCTGGTTGCTGCGATGGACGTGAGAGATCTTCATCCACCGCGAGAGAAGCTGCATCGTGAGTTCCTGAAGGCGCTCCGGTTGCATCGAGTTTCTCGGGGGAAACGCTCGCAGACGGGACCGGCTCGGTCGCGGGTTGAATCGAATCGGGAGTCAGAGGCGCCGTAAGCTGCGCCTCGGCCACTTGCGCGGACTCGGCAAACCGGTCTTCATCCTCGGGCTTCAAAGCCCCCACGATCAGTTCGGCCAGCAGTTCGAGGCTGCAGACATCGCTGTCGTTAAAACCAAAAGGCCCGGAAGAGAAAGCTTCGAGGAGGCCGATCACGCGGCGTCGTCCGCACAACGGTACGGCTACCATGGAGCGCGCACCCAGTTGCCGGCAGGCGTATAAATTTACGCGGTCATCGGTTTCAGTATCGTCGCAGCGGATTATCTCGGCCATGCGAAAGCACGCACCAGAGAAGGAAGAATCGCGCTGAATGCGCGCTCCGACGTCGGGCTTGATCGCGCCGGCGGAAGCGCGCAGTACAATTTCGTTGTTTTCGGCGAGAGCGATGCCGAGACCGTCTGCGCCGGTGATGGCCACGGCTCTCTCGGCCACAAGCTGCAGGACTTCATCCAGAACAAACTGCTCGTGTGCTTCGAACTCGGGCTGAGTGATGGACGGATCGAATGTGGCGCGGTGCGCGGCGAGTGCACGTCTATAGCGCACCTGCTGATGCAGGGCTGCGAAGGCCAGGAGAGCCTGAAGGGCGTCGCGGCCTGAGGCGCATGTGGGTTGCGCACCGGAAAATTCGCCGTTATCAGGAGTAGAGGGACGCGTGCTTCTGTCAGTGGGCCAGGATGGCAACTGGCCGCTGGTTATTTCGGCCTCAACCTCGATTTCCGGTTTGGGTGTGGTCGTCGTTGCCATCGTGCTAAGCGGGGCGTGCTCCTCTCAAAAGTGTGGCCATCGCTAAGGTCCTGTCAATTGGCCAGTTTGAGTAGCCTGTACGCCCACTTCTCGTATACTACAACCCTTTTATTTGTTTACTTTAACTTAACGGGCTTGAGGCTGAGATTCAATTGGTAGGACAGGCTCTTTCGGGCATGTTCTTTGGTAAGTGCCAAAAGCGGAAAAGATTCCCTTGTTTTCCCGCTAGGGGAGAGGCGCTTCGTAGCCTTTCGCTCGGATAAATCCTGAATTCCGAACGGTTTGCGGAGTTTAGTCGAAGATTTAGAGCCGGGGTGTAAAATGCTGGCCGTTTCGTTACCCCAGCAACGCAAAAAATCGACTGTCGTTCTCGGAGGCCGCTATGTCAGCACCCCGCACTCACGGACTCCCCAGCCCCGCAGTTTGCGCCGGGATCGTCATCGCCATGCTGCTGATGATTGCTGTACCGGCGGCGATTACATTGCATTCGGTTCGAATTCCAGGGCCTCTGATTCCGGTCAATCAGAAATCGACGCCATATGGTTACACCGTAAGTCTCCTCCTGTTTATTGTGCCAATAGTCGTCATCGCGTGGTGGTTTTTCCCGAACGAAGATCTACATCTGCCCCGGCGCGCTTTTTGGCGCACGATTGCCATACTGGCGCCTTTGGGTTGTCTGCTGGACGTGATCTTTGCTCAGTACTTTTTCGAGTTTCGTAATACAGGAGCAACGCTCGGAATCATGGCTCCTGCCTCGGGCAGGCCGGTTCCGGTGGAGGAATATATTTTCTATTTCACGGGATTTCTATTCATGCTGCTTTTGTACGTCTGGCTGGGGGAGTTCTGGCTGGCCGCCTATAACGAGCCGGATTATTCAGGCGAGGCTCGGAAGATGCAGCGCTTGGCGCAGTTTCACCGTGTTTCGCTGGTCATTGCTTTTGCTTTAATCGCCGCAGCGTGGATTTACAAAAAGTACTTCGCCCTGCCCGCGGACCGGCCAGGTTGTCCCGGCTATTTCACAGTTCTGGTGATCGGAGGAATGCTTCCCGCGATTACATTCTTTCCGGTAGCGAAACGGTTGATTAATTGGCGGGCGCTGAGTTTAACGCTTTTCTTTATGCTGCTCGTCAGCCTACTGTGGGAAGCGACACTAGCGGTCCCTTACAACTGGTGGAACTATCAGCACAGGGAGATGATGGGTTTGTTTATCGAGGCGTGGTCGGGGCTGCCTATCGAGGCGGTTTTTGTTTGGATCGCGGCGACCTACGCGACGGTGATTGTCTTTGAAGTGATAAAGGTGCGGATTGCAGCGGAAGGGGTGTGACAGGCAGTTGATTGACGGTGGCAAAGCCATATCGGAAGCCGGTTCACGCAAGTGAAAACCAGGGGGTGAAGGCCCGACCGCGAAACTCGCCGGCGCTAGCCTCTAATTCACGAAATACTGCTGCGCCAGCCAGAGCCGCAGGGTGCTTTGAGTTTCCGGGGAAATTTTCGAAAAGCGAACGCCGATGTTGCCGCGGTTGTCTGACCACGCGACTTGCGCCTGCGCTTTTATCGCCGAGTTGCTGCCGGGCAGCTCAAAAGAAATCGCGGACACCGCGTTGGTGTCGAATCCGTTATCGAGCCGAACTTGCAGCCCGCCCTGGCTAAGATTGATTAGTTGTCCGGTGGTGCGCTTGCGGTTTCGCGATGTGAGGGTAACGGGCACGTCGAGCCCGGCGCGATGGTAGCGCAGGCGACCATCGAGGATCATATTGCGGGCGGCAGAGAGGGTGCGAACAGCCTGCTCGACTGAGATCGGCTTGTCGAATGCAAAGACTGCGCCGGTGTCTTCGATGGCAGACTTCCTTTGTGGTGCTCCCATGATGACCAGGGGTACGGAGCTGGTGCGGGGAGCCTCACGGCGCAGCTCGCGGAAAAGTTGACCGGCGCCGTTGAGATCGCAATCGACAATCAAGGCATCAATTTTGGATTTCGAAAGCCGGGACAGAGCACGCTGCGGTTCATTCTCGATGACGACATCCATTTGCAAGGCCCCGAGGATGCATTCCAGAACGCTGATTTCCTGCCAATCACGCGAGACGACGAGCGATGAGAGTGTCATGGGCTGACTGTAGCTATTGGGGTAACGGGATCGTAGATCACTAACGTAATGCGGGAGGAGAGGTCCCTATTGTGGCCAGCGTCGCATTCGGCCCGGAGAGAGGAGCTCCCGCGAAGTAGCAGCGTGTAAATGGAGATCCCTCCCCCGGCGTATAAACGCGAGCGTTCGGGATGACGCCTCGGAAATGAGCTTCAGATTAATCCATTCCCGACTTTTGATACCAGTCCACCGTTTGCCGCAGACCTTCTTCAAAATTTACTTTAGGTTTGTAGGCGAGATGCTTCTCGGCTAAGGAGATATCAGCCAAAGAGTGCTTGATATCCCCAGCCCGTTCCTGGCCATAGATCGGGACGCCGGAATAGGAGGTGATCTGCTGCAACAGCTTGAAGGTTTCGTTGAGGGTGACACGACGTCCTGTGGCTACATTGAAGACCTTGCCAACCGCTTCGGCTGCCGGAGCTTTGCAGGCGAGCAGGTTGGCTTCGACGGCATTGTCGACATAGGTGAAGTCGCGGCTTTGCTCGCCATCGCCGAAAATGGTTGGCTGCTGGCTTTTCAGCATCAGGGTGATGAATTTCGCCAGCACGCCGGAGTAGGGCGATGACGGGTCCTGCCTCGGGCCGAAAATATTGAAATAGCGCAGGGCGACCGTTTCCAGGCCATAACAGCGATAAAACGAGATCATGTAGCGCTCTCCAGCAAGCTTGGCGACCGCGTAGGGAGAAATGGGGTCAGGCGTCATGCGCTCATCCTTGGGAAGCGTGGGCGTATCGCCATAGGCGGACGACGATGCGGCGTAGATCACGCGCTTCACTTTGGCATCACGTGCCGCGACCAGTACGTTGACCGTGCCATCGACGTTGGCACGATTGCTGCCGATGGGGTCGAGAACCGACTTTGGCACGGATGGAATGGCGGCCTGGTGGAGAACGTAGTCAACTCCGGAGCATGCCTGCTTCATGGCGTCGAGGTCGAGAATGTCTTTTTCGCGGAAATCGATGTGCGAAAGAATCTCTGCGATGTTTTCGCGCTTCCCGGTGGCAAGATTATCGATGCCGCGAACCTTTTCGCCTCGCTGCAATAGTTCGCGCGCCAGAGCTGAGCCAATAAAGCCGGCAATGCCGGTGATCAGATATGAGGACATAGGCATTCATCATAACGAAATGCGGCCTGAGAGTTAGGCTACGTCTGGATATCAGGTAATGTCTTTAGTCACCCCACGAAGGTTGCGTTGTCATTCGCGGCTACTTGCTGGGTTCCTGGCTGGTGCGAACGATTCTGAGAAATTCTTCCCGGCCCATCATGTGGCGAGCTTCGAAGAAGGAATAAATAGCCTGCAAAGCAGCCGCAGGATTTTTAACCGCGCGCCAGTCCGGCGGGGGGACAGATAAGGATCGCGTGGCCACTCGCGGGTTCAAAATCGTGGAAGGCCGCGAAATGGATTGCACCAGTTGGCGCAGTTGGCTCTCTTCCTGTTCCGACATCTTGTCAAAAGAAATTCCCATGCCCACGCCAGGATAGGATACCCGGACCTCGCCAGTGGCCTCAATACGAAAACCTCCGCATTCCAGCTGCAAGCTCAAAGGCGTGCCCACGCGAAATGGATTCGGTGCTTCCAGGTAGCAGCCGTGCAAGCTGATGTCGGTAAATGAGGCCCAGACAGAGGCTCCGCCGCGGACCTCCTGTACGCGGGCGCTGCCCTGGCAGCGATAGCGTGGGCTTCTGCGCTTTTCGATTATCTGCACAGGTGGCCGTTGCGGAAATGATGGGCCTTCATCAGGACGTTGCGTTTCCGGGCCGGTTCCGGCTTCCTTTGAGGGTGCTGGAGCGGGGGCCTGCGCGGAGGACGATCGCTTCAAAGACGCCAGATACGCGGCACCGGGATCGAGTTCGTTCGCCATAGGTAAACGCACATCTGCCGATGCTCCAGCGCAGAGGCAACTTGGGAGCAATGTGCCAATCCCTTTCCTGAGTGAACGGGCTTTTGAGCTATAAGTTTGAGGGGAAGTGTAGGGCAGAGATCGCCAAAGTCAGATCCGGGGTACCGGAATGGGAAAGATTCAGGATTGAAACAGCGGGGCAGGAAATGTTGCCACAGACTGGCGAATCTTGCTCCAGACTTCGTTGCGTCCGCCTCCGGTTTTCGCGGAAAAGGGAATGATGGGAGCTGTGGGATACGTCTGGCTTAAATTTTTCAGTGCGCGGTGCAGTTCGTTATTCGACAGCCGGTCGCTCTTAGTGGCGATCACAACAAAGTTGCGGTCGGAAGCGGCGAGGAACTCAAGAAGCTGCCGGTCGTTTGGCTGAGGAGGGATATTGATATCGATTAACGCGGCACACAGGGCGAGCGTGGGCCGCTCTTTCAAATAAGGTTCGATGAACTTGGGCCATTCTTCTGAAATTTCGCGAGAAATTTTGGCGTAACCGTAACCAGGCAGGTCGACAAATAGAAACTCGGGTTTCGGTTTTCCCGGCCAGCGGACTTCGAAAAAATTGATGCTGCGCGTTCGCCCGGGAGTGGAACTCGTGCGCGCCAGCTTTGTACCAACGAGCGAATTTATGACGCTCGATTTGCCCACGTTCGAGCGGCCGAGGAAAGCAACTTCGGGCA
>JASIEN010000264.1 GCA_030045935.1 Candidatus Sulfotelmatobacter sp. | reverse complement strand
AGCGCACGGAGAAGACAAAGCTGCCCAATATCGTGCTGGATCCGGTTCTCAGATCATCATCCGGCGCTAATTTGCTGGATTCAGCGGGACTCAAGGTGCTGCTCGAGAAACTGATTCCCCTGGCGGATGTGATTACGCCCAATGTGTACGAGGCAGCAGCCTTAACCGGAACGAAAGTCAGCGATCTCGACCAGATGCGTGTGGCAGCGGCAAAGCTGCATGAGATGGGTGCGGCGGCAGTGGTTGTTACGGGCGGAGATCTTGAAAAAGCCATTGACCTGTTAAGTTTCAAAACCAAAGATGGCATGGCGGAAGAGGTTTTCAAGGCCGAACGGCTGGAATCGCAATCAACCCATGGAACTGGTTGTGCTTTTGCCACAGCGATGGCGTGTCATCTGGCGCTGGGTCGCGGATTGGCCGAGGCTGCATTGCTGGCCAAAACATACGTGCAGGCGGCGATTGCGGCGGGGCATTCTCTGGGACGGGGAACGGGACCGGTACACCATCTTTACCGCATGAACCAGCAGAGAAGAGCAGCCAATGGTGGCGAGTAGCGGCGTTGGTCCGCGGCTATGCTTTAGGTGGGAGGCAAGATGCGGGTCAATCCCGAGAAGGTTTCTTCAATAAAATTCCGGCGACGAAGGAAGCGGTCGCGGCGAGCAGCCATTCGATGCGCCACATCTGTATGGCCTGGAACTCGGCCAGGTTTGAGGCTTTATAAAAGAGACTGACTCCGATTGCGCCGGCGACACAGCCAAGGCCGATCATGAAAGCGACGAAAGCGGCAGTCGGCAGCCCGACCCAGTGCTGAATCTCATGGAAGTGAAGGTACCGCATCCACGCCGGGAAGTGTATCTTGCGCCAGGTGCTACGCACGCGCTTGTGGCTGGCTATAGCTGATTCACGCAGGTAGGCAATACCGCGGCTCCAATGGCCGGCGACGATTTCGGCGTCAGAGGCCGCAAGGGGACGGCGCTCGCCGCAGACGTGGCAAAAGCGCGCACCGATCATGAACTCGGTACCGCAGTCGCTGCAAGCTCCCGCCATTTCAGGAACAGCAGGGGAGAGCGGAGATGCTACCCCTGGCTCCAAGGCCGGGAACTTCCAGAAATCCTCCTGTACATCATGTACTGAATCAGCCATAGATAGGAACGCTGACTTGCATCTCGCAAACCGACAGCCAAACCGGGCACGGGCAAGGTGCAGTCGACTCAGATACTTGGCCGTCTTTTCCGTGCCTTTTCCTGCGTCTGCGCGCAATAATTACCTGCAAACCCGTAAAGATAGCCAGTTACGTCCGTGTTGACGATCCCTTTACACGGCCATTTTCACTGTGTTGATTATAGGCACCAGGAGTGCAAGCCCCGGGGAGTGGAGGTCCGCGCGCGATGGCAGTTTTGGTGCGTCCCGTGCTTTGCGAAAGTCGAGTAGACTGGACACGAGACGGTGTGGGGTTTGCGGATTAATCAGAAATTGGGGCCTAGTCAGAAATCATTGAGATCGGCCGATCATCGCCGCTCATCCCTGTTCCTGGGATTTCTTGCCCTGTGCTGTTTGCTGGAAGGCAGTGCTCTATGTCAGAGCGCTAGCTCCAGCGTTGCTTCGGCCGATGGTGGTTCCACACAGCACGATCCGCTGCTCGCTTCCGCCTATGACCATTTCTACAACATGGATTACGACCGCGCCGTGCCGGAGTTCGAGCGGGTGCTGGAGCGGCATCCAAATGATCCTGCTGTGGTGAATCACCTGCTGAGTGCGGTCTTGATGCGGGAGCTTTACCGCATGGGAGCGATGAACAGCGGAGAGTACGCCAATGACAGCTTTATCGGACAGGCGCACCGGCCGGCTGATCCCAAGGCGAAAGAGCACATCAAGCAACTGGTGGCGCGGGCCGAGAGCCTGGAAGAGCAGGAACTCAAGGCGAACCCCAACAATGTGATAGCCATTTACGACCGCGGAGTCACGCGGGCACAGTTTTCTTTGTACACGGCGCTGGTGGAGCGTGCCTGGTTTTCTGCGCTGCGCAATGCGGTAGGAGCGCGGCATGATCATGAACGCGTGCTGGAACTCGATCCGCATTACATTGACGCGAAGCTGGTGGTGGGGGCGCACTATTACGTTATGGGCAGCTTGCCGTGGAGCGCAAAGGCGGCTGTGGCGCTGGTGGGACTGAACGGGTCGAAAGAAAAAGGGCTGGCTTACCTGCGCGAAGTGGCGAGTAGCGGCGGGGAAAATGCGGTCGATGCCCGGGTGGTGCTGAGCTTATTTTTGCGCCGCGAGCGACGGTTTGACGAGGCGCGGGTGCTGATGCACGGTTTGGCGGAGCAGTATCCTCGCAATTATTTGTTTTCACTCGAGGAAGCGAACCTGTACCGCTCCAGCGGCCACATGCAAGAGGCGGCAGAGGAATATCGCAAAGTATGGCAGAACGGCCGGGAAGGGAAGTATGGCAACCTGCACTATGAAATAGCTGCGTGGGGATTAGGCGAGCTGCTGCGCAGCCAAAAAGATTACGCCGGCGCGGTTGCCTCTTATGAGCTGGTGAGCCAGGTTTCGCAGCCCGATCCGGAGACGCTACAGAAGGCTAATCTCGCCGCAGGCGAGATGTACGATCTGCTGCAAAAACGCGACCTGGCGGTGAAGAAATATGAGACGGTGGTGGCGGAAAACGGGAGTACGCCGCCGGCAGATAAAGCACGGCAGTATATGAAGGAAGCGTACCGGGAGTAGGCGAGATCACGCGTGAATCGCCGCAAGTCCAAGCTCGCGCTCGAACGGGTCGAAGTCACGGTCGCGGTGCAGCAATTCATGACCAGCCTCGATACAGAAAGTTGCAATGAGACAGTCGACAGTCTTGCGGATCGTGTGGCCGCGCTCGCGCAATGTGCAGTAGTTCCTGGCTGCGGCTATCGCGAGATCGACGCCACCAGTTGAATACACCTGGAACTTCAAGAGGTCATCCTGAAGCTGGCTGAAGTGGAGTCGGTTGCGAACGCCCTGAAGCGTCTCCAAGAGAATGAGATCCGTGAGCGCAATCCGCTGTGAGTCGAGGTGGTGGTCGAGCCAGCGGGTTTCTGCGTTTTCAACCAGTCGTAGGTAATCGACCCATACCGTGGTGTCGACGATGACCACGGACTACTCGCCGACGCGGCTGAGCCGCAATTTCTCGAGATCACCTTCCCACTCAATTCTGCCACGAAGCCTACGGATGGACGCCTGGTCGTGGGTATCGGCGAGCAAGCGCAAGGCCTTTTCTACCGTGGCCTTCTTAGTTCGAGCCCCGCTCCGGCGCATGGCGCGGCGCATTAAGCGGTCGTCAATGTCTATATTGGTGCGCATACTCCCCCTAATGTGTAATTATTTCATTTTCTTGTGTATGAATCAAGAACC
>JASIEN010000263.1 GCA_030045935.1 Candidatus Sulfotelmatobacter sp. | reverse complement strand
GCTCGCCGTGAACGATCGGCTGCGGATTGAGCGGCACGCCATACTGCCCGACAAGTCCCGTAGGCGTGTAGATGAACTCGTACCCTGAATATTGACCGATGAAAGCTTCCAGCCGTATGGCCCCAAGTCCGCGCAGGGTAAAGGGAGTGACGCGATTCACCCGGAACATTCGCAGCGGCTGGGCGTTGTTGCTAAACATCAACGGCCCACCCTGCGCTGGGCCCCACCACAGGCTCTGATTTCCATAGGAAAGCTGCCAGTCGGAAAGATTCAAGGCAACGTATGTGTCAAGGAATCGCGCCTGGTTAAACGCTGGAGTCGGCACATCAGGCGGAACCGGAAAAGGCCGTGGCACTGAACTCCGGCTGAAGTCCTCGTTTGAAATCGCTACCAGAGCACTGTCGGGCAACGCAGGACCTTCCGGAGAGTGTTGAAATTCACCGCGGGCATAGACTGCAAGAGGACCATAGGCCGCCCATCCCGATATCCCGGTAACGTTGTTAAATCCCCTTTCTTCAGGCCGCCCGTAGTCGTTGATGATGGTTTGCCCAAAATGATCGCCGTCAGTCAGAGGTTTCCCTGCAATGTCAAGGCCGCGAGTGTAGGCCGACTCGAGGCGGACTTCGGCATTGGTCCCGCCTTTAAGCAAACCGATTTCCTGCTCGAATTCTTTGCGCAGTGAATCGTAAATCCTGGTCGCTTCAGGGAGGACCCCTTCATCAGCCATGAGATCGGACGCCTCTTCGATCTGCCGTGCACATTCCAAACGTGTCCACGGACGCATATCGGCGAACCCCGTATGAATGAAGCCAAGTGCGGTAAGGCGATCCATTGCAGCGTATATCCAGCTGTCAAGAGGCACGTATGGCGATCCCATGTTACGTGCCTCGTGCGACGCGTCTTCGTCCCCTCTGGTGAAGGTTCCCCATTTCGCGATCTCGGCATTGCTGTATCGGGAGTGGTTGCGGAAAACTTGCTGTCCGAGATACCACCCCAGTGCGCTGCCTATCACTACATCTCCGGCAAAATGCTTGTGCCCAACCAAACGCGCGGCATCGACTCCGGCAGCGGTTCCGTAAGCCAGAAGGTCCGTAAATGGTCCCGGATATTCATGCGCGATTACGCTTGCGATCGCCCAACTGATGGCCGCGTGGTCGGAAGGAAATGAGGTTCCTCCCTGGAAAAAATGACCCTTGCCGCTGCCCATGAAAGGAGATTCCCGGCCAAACGCATGCTCGAATATTTCAGTGTCGGCAACTGCATCAACGGCAGCTTCACCGGCAAGAATGCCGGTTTCATGCGACTGGTCGCTATGCGTGGCGTATCCCCACAAATACATTCCTGCGCCAACACCCGCCAGAGCGGCAACACCGGCATTCGAAGCCGTAACCGCGTGCGACACCGTGCTAGGGTTGGTAGGAACGTGTTTTTCAATGGCTGTATCGCTTGCCAATAAAGCAGCCCCCGCAAACCCCAGTGGGACAATCCAATTCAATTGCCCCTCGCTCACGTGCAGCGGAGTCAGCCAGAAATTCTTCTGATCAATAAAAAGATTGCGGGGAAGAGACTTCAAATCAACCGGGGCCACGGTACCATCGTCACTTTGCTTATCGTGCTTTGGGGTATCGGGAGCGGTCTGTTCCTCTGCGGGTATCTGCGCGTGGATCACGGAACCAAGAACAATTATCGCCGCGAAGCAGAGGTGGGACCTAACGAGCCAATCTTTCCAGAATTTGCTTGTCAGTTTTTTCATCATGTCGCCGATCGTGAGTCAACGCGGCAACTCCGCCTCCGATCACCGCGCAACGACCGCTTGTTGCGGTCGCCGGATCTTTGCCTGGTCATTACAGGCGCCGGGGAGTCCATATTACGACACGAGCCAAGATGCTGACTACGATGACACCCCCTTAGCTCGACACAACAACTTCCTCGAGGTTGTTTCCCATCGGTGGCACGACGGCAGGTCGATTCCCTGTTCGGGCATCTGAACACGGAGGGAAAAATTTCTCTGATACTTCCCGATCGAAATTCCTGCTATGATCTGTAGCCGATCAACCTCTACTCGCAGCCGAATGTGCAGCTTTCGCAACTCGCAATGCCGGAGCTGGCAGCCTGCTCGTGTGGCCAAATCCGCGGGATTAGACGCTTCAAACGAACACCATCTACCTCTTTTGATAAGAACGCACCTAAGCGCCAACGAATATTTGCACTCCAAGAAGTCGAGGCTGTGTCGGGCCGAAATCTGCGATACCAGGAAAGTGTAAGTCTGTATGATACGCAGTCGTTTGAGTTACGCCCGCTTTTGTCTGAGAATCGTCACGTTGTTGTTGCCCGCCCTTGCATATTTCATTGCCGTGAAGGTGCATTTCGGCATCAACTTGCTTTCCGACAGGCACAGCCCGTTTGGGCTCCACTCCTACGGCAGCATCATTCTCTTCACGACGATTGCGTGGGCAATCGTTGCAGAGGAGTCTGGCCTTTGGGACATCGAAGAGCTCTACCTTCCCGCCGGAAAGTCTCGCCGATTGCTTGAGGCGCTGGCCTTCACTTACGCGCTGGTCCTTGCTGGTGCCTTCCTGTATCGAGGAGTCAGCTATTCGCGGGTAGTCGTCGCTTTGAGCGCCGCAGTGCTGTTCGTTCTCGCGACCATACTTCGCGTTCTGTTCCGCGTGTTTCTCGAGTGGTCGCGCGTATCCGGGCGAAACGAAGTCAGGATTTTGATGGTGGGTACGGGTTCGTATGCCCGGCAGGTCGCCCGCGCCCTGACCAACGCGCAAGTTCTGCCAGGACGCATCTTGGGATATGTTCAACTTCCTGGCCATCCAGTTGAGATCGAAGGCGCGCCGGTGTTCGGACTCGAAAGTGTACCGCAGTTTTCCAATGGAGACGCCATCAACGACGTTGTTATCGCCCTGCCGCATGATCGCTTGGATGACATGCGTTTGATTCTGCCCATGCTGGAGCGGCTGTGCGTCCCCACCCGCATGGCCATCGACTTCGCTCCGGGTATCGGCGTGGCTAATCGCCTGATCGATCTGGGCGGTGTCAATATGCTGGATCTCCGCCCCACTCTGGCAGAATCTGGTTCTTACCTGGTCTACAAGCGAATTTTCGACGTCGCTCTATCCCTGGTGATCCTGTCCGTTACGTGGCCTCTAATGCTGTTGATCGCGATTGCAGTCAAGCTGCAGAGCGCCGGTCCCGTCCTTTTCACTCAGGATCGCGTGGGATTGAACGGCAAGGTATTTCGCATTCTAAAGTTTCGAACCATGCGAGTGGGACCGGAAGGGGAAGCTGACACGCGCTGGACAGAAGAACGAGACCCCAGGTGCACGAGACTCGGCAGTTTCTTGCGGAAGACGAATCTCGACGAACTGCCACAGTTTCTCAATGTTCTGAAGGGCGATATGAGCATTGTCGGCCCGCGGCCGGAGCGGCCCTACTTCGTCAAGCGTTTCTTGAATGAGTTTGAAGCCTACAATGCACGCCACTTCTTTAAGGCTGGCATCACCGGCTGGGCTCAGGTTAACGGCTGGCGAGGCGATACTTCCATCGCCAAGCGCGTGGAATACGATCTTTACTACCTTCGCAACTGGAGCCTCACCTTCGATCTCCAGATCATCACTTTGACCTTCTTACACATGTTTAGCAGCAAGAATGCCTATTAAGTGATGCGAGTTCGAAACGCCTGAGCCGCAGTAAGGAATCTCTCACGCGGAGCAGCGGTTGCCCCACCCGTCCCGCGTCCTTTGCGGGAGGGAGGGAATTTGAACTTTTCAATTCTCCGACATCTGGCACGCCTTCTCGATGTCGAGCACATGCATGAGCCGGTCATTCAGTTTGTGGACGCCCAGAATTACGTTGCGCACGGACCCT
>JASIEN010000262.1 GCA_030045935.1 Candidatus Sulfotelmatobacter sp. | reverse complement strand
TCTGGAGGCCGTGCTCAATAACGATATTGTGGGTGGAGATAAGAGCGCAGAGCAGGATCATTCCGTTGTGCGGGTATTTTCCGAGGGGATTCCGTCGGCCGCGTCGGATCAGGACTTGAAGCGGATTCGCGCGCTGGGCGGCGAAAATGACTCCGGATCGCGGCAACTGGCGCGGTATATCGCCGATGTGGGACGGACGTACGACGCCGTCAATCCGATATTGATCTTCCGGCTGGATCGGTATTTGCGCGGCGGAGATCATTACTCCTTCAATCAGCAGGGATTTTCGGCGGTGCGGTTCACGGAATATCGCGAGGACTTTCATCACCAGCATCAGAATGTGCGCGTGGAAAACGGCGTGCAATATGGGGATTTGCCGAAGTTCGTGGATTACGATTACGTCTCGCACGTGGCGCAGCTGAATGCGGCGACGCTGGCTTCGCTGGCGTCGGCGCCGGCGCCTCCGGCGAATGTGCATCTGCTGGCCAGGGAACTGGAGAATGATTCGACAGTAACGTGGGACGCTTCGCCCGGAGGTTTGGCGACGGAATATGAAGTATTGTGGAGGGCGACCAGTGCCCCGGAATGGGAACACGCGCAAAATGTCGGCAACGTGACCCGCGCCACGATGAAACTTTCGAAGGATAATGTCATCTTTGCCGTGAGGGCTGTGGACAAGGCGGGGCATCGAAGCTTGGCGGTGGTACCCGTGCCGGAGCGGTGAGATACGCTGACGCTGCGGGGGATTAAGCCCCGCGTAATCGTCCTACAGAGGCTCGTAGCGAGTACAATTTTTTGAGCGAGGGATTTTGTGCGGCGAACTGGCGAACCCATGACGTTGAGCCTGCCTCCGTTCACGCGGGCAGTGTTGTGGCTGATCGGGATTAACACCGGAATTTTTCTGCTGATGCTGGTGCTGGAACGCGTCGCACCCATCGCAGTTTATTGGGTCAAAGATTATTGGGAGTTGGTGCCCACGGATGTAGTGCGGCACGGCATGGTGTGGCAGCTGGTCACCTACAGTGTTCTGCATGAAGGCATCTGGCAGCTGTTAGGCAACATGTTCGGACTGTGGATGTTCGGCTCGGCCTTCGAACAGGCGTGGGGTACAAGGCGATTTCTGGAGCTGTACTGGATTGGCGTGGTAGGAGCTGCCATTACCACAGTCGCGCTTGCCTACACGCACATTCTGGGCCGCCCCGATGGCGGAACCGTGGGCGCGTCGGGCGGAGTTTTCGCAATCCTGATCGCGTTTGGCATGTTGTTTGGCGATCAGGAGATCATGATGATTCCGTTTCCGTTCCTGATCAAAGCCAAGTACTTCGTGGGGATACTGATCGTGTTGACGCTGGCACTGGCGATGGCCGGCGGGGGCAACGTGGCGTATGTCGCGCACATGGGCGGATTATTTTTTGGCTGGCTCTATGTGAGGCGTGGACCGAAGGCGGCGCTGGTGAACGTCAACCTGAGCGAACAATATTACGGTGTGCGCAACTCGTACTATCGCTGGAAACGCCGGCGGGCAGCGCGGAAGTTCGAAGTCTACATGAAGCAGCACGACCGGCAGGTGCACTTCGACGAACACGGAAACTACATCCCTCCGGACGACGACGCGCGCAAGGGCAACGGTGGCGGGAAGTCGGGATGGGTGAATTGACATCAGGTTTCAAGGTGACAAGGCTTCAAAGTTTTTGAGTTGTAGGGTCGCCGGATCGTCTTTGAAACTCTGAAACTTTGAGACCTCGCTGAATGCATCAGTCGAGCAAGAATTGCTGAAACTCGGCAAATATCAGCCGAGGCAGTTCCTCTTTTTTTCCCTTCCCCTTGAATCCCAGGTCGTGACCAGCGCCTTCGACTGGGAGCAGTTTCGTTTCCGCCGGGATCATCGTCAAGGCGTGTTCGAGTTCGGAGATCGATCCGAAGGGATCGCGCGTTCCGGAAACGAAGAGCGCGGGAGTGCGCAGGCTCGGAAGATGCTGGGTGCGTTGCTGCTCAGGGCGGCGCGGAGGGTGCAGTGGATAGGAGAGCAGGAGCAGGCCTGCTGCCAGATCAGGTTCCTCGGCGCAGAGCATGCTGGATTGACGGCCTCCGTAGGAGTGGCCGGCAAGAAAGATTCTTTCCGCGTTTTCTGATCCGCGCTGGTTGTCACGATCAACACCCCCACTCAAGCCGAAACCGGGCTTGAATGGGGCACCCAGATTTTTTCTGGTTGCATCAATCGCGTTTTTCAATCCGGCGCGGTCGCGGGCGGCGTCGCCGGGACCGGGAGGGCCAAAAGATCGCACCTGGCGATAGGGCAGGTCGCAGCGCAGGACGGTGAACCCGGCGGCGCAGAAAGTCTCGGCCAGCGCGACCAACAGCGGAGCCTGCGCGTTCCCGCCCGCACCGTGCGTGAGGACGAGGCCGTGGCCGTTGGCGGATTCGGGAATATGCAGGAATCCTCGGACGGGAGGGTCGATCGAGCTATCGTGAAACTGGCGGATCACGGTGGTGAAAGATACATTCTAAAACGGTGAGGATGCGCTCTAACTACTATTTTCGATAGTTGGCCACCCACTATTATAATTAGGACAGTACCCACAATCACCACCATCACTAATGTGGAAGCTGAAGGTATACTTATACACTTCTGCGGGGTGTGCTATGTGGGGCGCCAAGAATCCGATACCTCGTTTCCATCTAAGGGTTAGAAACTGGAGGTGGCTAAGGTTGCGGCCTGGCTTTAGACATGGCTTCGGCATTGCCAGGATAAAACGGATTGCTTGCCTGTTTAGTGTGTTGTCTGTGGCTGGGAACACCGTGCGAAGCCAGACCGCCGACATAGCCTGTCCAGCAGCACCGGCTGCTCTCACGCCGACTGCACCTGACATCTTCAATGCGCGTCAGGAGCAAGACCTAGGCGATGCTTACGCGCAAGTAATCGACGCGCACCTCCGCTTCGTGAACGATCCCGCCGCCGTTGATTATCTGGATCGAATCGGAAAGAAGCTGCTCGCGGTATTGCCGCCCTCCGACTTACATTTCACCTACAAGATCGTTGATTCCTACGAAGTGAACGCCTGGACCCCAGGGGGCGGGCACGTGTACTTTACCCGCAAGCTGATCGTAGCTGCAGCCAACGAAGACGAGCTCGCGGGAGTTATGGCGCACGAGCTGGCCCACATTCTCACCCACCAGCTGGCCATTCAAGCAACCAGGGATTTGAAGTACGCGCTCAACGTCACCACGGTCGGCGACCGCGCCGACATTTTCGACAAGATTCAGCGCCTCCGCGATGTGGAAAGCGATTGGTACTGGCGGCCGTACCCGGAAAAAGAGGAAGGAGTTGCCGACGCGGTCGCAGTCTACGCCCTGATGAAAGTTGGCTACCAACCCGGTGCCTATGCCGAGTTTTGGAACCAGATCGCGCAAACCAAGGGCAAGACCGGCTCGGTGCTTGAGACCATCTTCCACACGACGCGGCCAAACGAGCTGCGGCTGCGCGCGATGTTGAAGAACGTTTCGGCAATTCCCACGAACTGCACGACTGCAAAGGCTCCCTCGGTGCCGCCTGAGTTTCTGGCGATGCGCAAGC
>JASIEN010000261.1 GCA_030045935.1 Candidatus Sulfotelmatobacter sp. | reverse complement strand
GAAAGAAGCTGTTGATGGAGGAGTCGCCATTATTCTCTGCTGACAAGATTAAAAGCCCATTGCTCGTGGCGCAGGGAGCGAACGATCCGCGCGTGAACCGGCGGGAAGCCGAGCAGATCGTGATCGCGCTGCGGGACCGCGGTTTTCCCGTCGATTACATTCTTGCGACTGATGAGGGCCACGGGTTTGCCCGTCCGGTGAACAACATGGCGTTATTCATGGAGTCGGAGAAATTCCTGGCGCAGCATCTGGGCGGAAGGTATCAGGAAGGTGGCACGCCCGAAGTAGTTGCCCGCCTGAAGGACATAGAGGTCGATCCCAAGACTGTGGTGCTTGCCAAGAAGGTCGATGCAAATGCGGTTGGCGCGCCTAAACCTGCGATGGATTTGAAACCCGGAGAAGACAAGTATCAGGTTACGCTGGAAGCCGGTGGCCAGAAAATGTCGATGAAGATTGATTCAACGATTAAAGATGACGGTGGAGTCTGGACTGCAACCGACGTGACGGATATGCCTCAGGGTTCGGCTACCGATACGGCCACCTTGGAAAAAGCAACGTTAATTTCAAGAACGCGAAGCGTGAAGCAAGGGCCGGTCGCCATTGACCTCGACTTCGAAGGCAATACTGCAAAAGGCAAGTTGAATATGAACGGGAAGGAGAAACCAATTTCGGTGGAACTGGGTGGGCCACTGTTTGCCGATGCGGCAGGATCGAACCAATCCATCGCGTGCCTACCTCTCGCCGAGGGATATACGACTTCCTTCCGCAACTTCGACGTGCAGACGCAAAAAGTAAAGTTGATGCAGCTAAACGTTGCCGGCAGTGAGAAGGTCACGGTACCTGCGGGGACGTTTGACGCCTATAAAGTTGACATTTCTTCGGCCGATGGCGGAGCGGACAAGCAAACGCTTTGGGTATCGAAAGATTCGCACAAAGTAGTCAAAGCCTCAGCGGTGCTGGCCTCGATGGGCGGAGCTGTAATGACCGAAGAATTGATGCCGTAAACGCGGCAACGATGTTGCGGTCTGGACGGCTGCCGGCTACCAGCTGCTTCTTACGGTGCCTCGATCAGCTCCATCCTGCCGTCGCGGGTGCGGTGCAGGATCAGCAGCTTGCCCTTCGGATCGCGGAAGACGAAAACGTCGCGATCACGGAAATGCGCTTCCTTGATGGCTTCTTCGAGCGTCATGGGGCGAATGGCTACGGCATCGCTGGAGCGAACAAGGTGCACCTCGGTGGTCTTGGCCACTGCCGGATAGCGGTGGACGGCGACAGGAACGGCGGTTTTTTCGGTGAGGCCTACGGCAGCATGGGTCGCGGCTATCGGCTCCAGTGTCTCGTGGCCGTTCCATTTCTTTACTTCTTCTGTTTTGCGGGCGAGGCGCTTCTTCGCTTCCCACTTTGTCTTATATTTAAGCGCCTGCTTTTCGAGGTGCTCGAGGGCCTCGTTGACGGCAATGGTCATGTCCTTGGCTTGGGCGAGTCCCACCAGCGGGCCATTGGGCGGGCTGATGGTGATCTCGGCTTTGTGGCGGTGCTTTTCGACCGCGAGAATGACCTTGGTCTCGAATTTGTCGCCGAGGATCTTGCGGATTTTGGTGAGTCCGGTTTCAACTTCTTTGCGGATAGCGGGAGTGACTTCGTAGTGACGTCCGGTGTATTCCACGTTCATGCAGCGGAGCTCTCCTTGGTGTGAGTGGAACCGCAGATAAGGATGCGAGCCAAACGCGCGCTTATTGCGCCGCAAAAGCGCGGCGCTTCGCGCGGCTCGCTCAGGTCCTTCGCTGCGCAAAAAACGCTCGCTCAGGATGACAAGCCTTTTGCACCGAACTACTCCTTCACCCTACGCTGGTGCGTGCTGGGGATGCGCATGTCTTCGCGATACTTGGCTACGGTTCGGCGCGTGACTTGAATACCCTGCGATTGCAGAATCCGTGTGAGCTGCTCGTCTGTGAGCGGGCGCGCTGGATCCTCTTCCTCAATTAATTTCTTCACGCGGCGCTTGAGAATCAGCAGCGAAGTGTTTCCGCCCTCAGGTCCCTGTACGCTTTCGCTGAAGAAGTAACGCAACTCGAACACGCCCTGGGGCGTGTGTACGTATTTGTTGGCGACAGCGCGACTCACGGTAGAGGGATGCACACCAATTTCTTCGGCGACCTCTTTGATAATCATCGGCTTCAGATGATCGATGCCTCTATCCAGAAATTCGTATTGCCGGGCGACGATCGAATAGCAGACTTTGGTTATAGTCTGCTTGCGCTGCTCGATGTTCTTGATGAGCTGGATAGCGCTCTTGTAGCGCTCTTTCACGTAGTCGCGCGTGTTCTTGTCGTTGCCGTCGCGTACGAGCAGTCGTTTGTAGGCCGGGTTCAAGCGAAGCTGAGGCAGATCGTCGTCGTTCATGAGGACGAGCCATTCGTCGCCCTGCTTGACGAAGGCAACGTCAGGCTCGATCAAGCGCGGCTGAATTTTGTTGTATTGCAAACCAGGCCGCGGATCGAGCGTACGGATGTAATCGATGGCGTGCTGCACGGCTTCGACCGGGCGACCGATGGCCTTGGCGATTTCCTTTAGTTGTTTACTTTGCAGAGCTTTCAGATGCAGGTCCACGATCGCGGCGGCATCACTCAAGACCTGGGCGGTGCCGTTGCCGTTTGCATGACCGTTTTTGTCGCCGTTTTTGTGATGAGCATACTGCTGCTGTTGATAGCGTAACTGACGCAGCAGGCATTCGCGCAGGTCGCGGCAAGCAACACCGGGAGGGTCAAGTTGGCGCACCACTTCCAGCGCTTCGGCGAGATCTGTGGCCGTGAAATTGGGCTTGTACGCGGTGTGCTGCGCGGGAGCAGCACCAACGGCGGCTGACGCGGAGGCTCCATTGCGGGAAGAAGACGAGGTCTCAGAGAGTGGTGGCGTGCTGGCGGGCAATACTCCGTTGACCGGGTCCCTGGAGGGTAGGTTCCCTGCGGCATCGTTGCGCATTTGCGAAGTATCATCTTCGCGCATGATGACATCGCGTGGGGTGTCGCCCGAAAGGATCGACGCATCCGCGATGGAGTCTGTAACATCGCTCGTAATGGACCGCTCCTCTCCCAATCCCAACGCGGCTGCCTCGCTGACAATGTTCTTTGCAGCCGCAGCGTCCGCTTCCGGCGCGGACGGTGGCGCGATGCCAAGCAGTTCTTCATCGCTGGCAATCAAATACCCATCTTCATTGAGATTTCCGATAATCTCTTCGGCGGCCTCACGCACCTCGGGGCGCAGGCTGAGGGAACCGAGTTGCCACTTCAGGTGATCGGTCAGCGTGCTGGGCTTGGAGAGGAAATTTTCGAAGGAGGGGCGTTCGATTTCCTCCATCTCACCGCGTGTGCGGAAGCCGGGATCGAGATAGTCCTGAAAAAACGAGCCGAAGTCGATTTCTTCGAAGGGATCTTTCTTTTCAGCCGCCGTGATGGGATTTTCTTCTGTCGTGGCCTGCGCGGCGCGTTCGCGGTCTTCTTCTTTTTTGCCGATTTCGTCGAGCAGAGGTACAGAATCGTCGAGCTCTTCGAGAACGGGATTCTCAACCATCTCGGAGTTGATCATGTCCTTCAGCTCAAGCTTGTTGAGCGCGAGGACGGAGACCATCTGCACGAGACCCGGCGTGAGGATCTGGCGCTGGGAGAGTTTGACGCTCAATTTGTGCTGTAACAGAACCATGTGTTCGATCTTGACTGTGCCTACTATTTGTCATTCCTCACCGGGCTTTCAGCCCGGTTCGGACTGACATCACTATTGACGACTTTGAAACTCTGAAACCTTGAAACTTTGAAACCTCACACCAAAGAAAAACTCTCTCCCAAATAAACTTTCCTCACTTCCGGATCGCTGGCCAACGCATTCGGAGCACCGTGCCGGAAGATTCTGCCGTCGTCGATGATGTAGGCGCGATCGGTTACGGTTAACGTTTCGCGCACGTTGTGGTCTGTGATCAGAACCCCAATGCCGCTGGCGCGCAGACCGCTGATGATTTTCTGCAAGTCGAGAACGGCGATGGGGTCGATCCCCGAAAACGGTTCATCGAGCAAAATAAAGGTTGGGTTGATGCACAGGCAGCGGGCGATTTCCACGCGCCGCCGCTCTCCTCCGGACAGCGCATATCCCCGGTTGTGGCGGATGTGCTCGAGTCCCAGTTCGTCAATAAACTTTTCCATTTTCTCGCGGCGCTCGTGCCACGACATCGACTGCACTTCGAGCACGGCGAGAATGTTTTCTTCCACCGTGAGCTTGCGAAAGACCGAAGCTTCTTGTGGGAGATAGCTGATGCCATACTGGCGCGCCCGCAGGTACATGGGCACGTCGGTAATTTCCTGACCGTCGTACAAGATTCGGCCGGTATCTGGGGGGATCAGGCCGACAATCGTGTAAAAAGTAGTGGTCTTGCCTGCGCCGTTAGGCCCTAATAATCCAACAACTTCGCCCTGTTCAACCCGCAGGCTGACACCGTTTACAACGCGACGGCCACGATAAGACTTGCCAATTTCGTCGGTGGCCAGGGTACGCATTTATCTTGCCAATTATTGTGCCACTCGCGTTTGGGTTACCACAGGAGTACTTGCCTCGCCTTCTACCAGCACCCTATCATCGGCCCTAAAGAAAGTCAACGAAACGCCCGTAATCTTGCCATGTTCGGCATCAAAAATGCTAGGCGGACCGCCCGTCAGAACGAATTTATCGTCCGAGGCGGTATATACGAGCTGTTGACCCTGCGCCCGGCGATCAGGTTGAACGATGTGCACATTTCCCTGGGCGATCATTTTGTCAAGCCGTCCCGGACCGGCAAGTTGCTGAGCGCTGGTAGCATTACTGCGCGGCAGGAGATAAACGTCCATCGTATTGGCTGACGCGGTGAAGTTTGAGCCTTTGGCTATTACGCCCCCTTCGTAGTGCGCTTTGCGATCCGCATCGGCATAAGTGAGGCGCGCGGCCGTGATTGCGATGGGATTATCGCCTGGATTTTCCTCAGATTTTGCACTCGCTTTTCCTTCCTTCTTGGATGGAGGCTTGCTTGCGCGAGGCGGGGGAGCGTTCTGTTCGCCCAATTTACCTTGTACGAGAACGGTCGCGACTGGCTGCGCGGCGGTGCCTTGCGCCAACAGCGTACGCTGATTGCGATTAAATTGGATCGATGGCGCCTCGATGATGTTCGCATCCTGCCAGAGTCGCGCGTTGCCCGAGTAAATCGCAATGGCGGTTGAATTGTGCGCAACCATGCTCGCCGACGTGACGTGGATGGGAGAAGAAGACGCGAGCAGCGCTCCATTCGGCTGTTCCTTTACGTCGTTGTATGTGCTTTTCACGTTGCCGTCAGCGAAGGCATCGTCTGTGTTGCGGTTTATGCGAACGGTTATGGCAGTAGTCACCATGCTGCCATCAGAAACTCTTGGATTACCAGTAAGCACGAGCAGGCGATCTGCCGGAGTATACGTCGCTTTCTCGGCCCACGCCTGCGTGCATTTTTCAGGAGGCTGATTGTCTGTGTAAGCAACGACGCCTTGCTGCACAATGGAAGAAATTCCGCCCTGCGGCAGAAAGCTGGCGTCGAGCGTCTGGCTGGTACTGACCCGGTCAGGAATGCCGGGGTTTATGTTCACGATCTTCGCGTCGGGCGCGCCGTGAACTGACGTGAGCCGGATCGAGCCGTCGGCGTTCTCCGCAAATTTCGCCTCGAAGCTTTTCGCGGTAATAACGGTGCGCTGCTGCGCGGGCGTGTCTGATTTCGCATTTTCCGTCTGCGCCGGAGAGATTGTGATTTGCGCTGGGGCGCCCAAGGTAACGGCGTGATCGAGACGTTGCCCATCCGCTACAAAAAAGTCGATCGCGGGCGCGGTAATGTCGAAATTCTGAGGAGGAGTCGCATCGGCTGGGTTGCCGGCATTCTCGAGTGTTGTTTGAGCCGCGTGTTGCGTCAACCGTACTCCATCCATCGCATGAATTTTCTCAAGCAGGCTCTTACCGACAAAATCGAGAACAGCGCGGCCCGCGTCTGCCTGCATCGGTTGTAATCCGCGCCGCTCCACGTGAACATTGCCTGTAAGCGTGGCCGTGCGCAGCAGGTTGCGGCTGCCTGTGAGCAGCATCTCACCTTCATCCGCCCGGGCGCGAAGCGGCTCCTGATTCGGTTGCGTTGTCTCGGCAGTCACGTCTCCCCTGGCAACCACTCGCTGCACATTGTTGTCGCGTCCAAGAAAAAACCTCGCCTCTTGCGACTGAACGATTCCAGCCGCGCGTTCCAGCCGAGGGTGATCAAGCACGATTACCCTCGGTTCCCGGGTGACCACGCCGTATGTTGCGTAAATAGTGGATTGCTCTCGCCCGCTGATGTTTATGTGCACGTCTGAACTCAGCGTGAGCGCATTGCTCTTACCCTCGTATCGGACGCCTACGGCCCATCCGCTGGCCTGCGCTGTGCGGAAATCGACGCGCGACTTGGTAAAAGCGTCGCCGCTATTCTGATTGAAGACGAGGTCACGCGTTTTAAGGTGGATGGGATTTTTGAGTTCTTTGGGCGCACCCTGGTCCGGCCCGGTGAGACCGGCGGAATTGGCCTCGAGATCAATCTGCACGTCGCCGTGAGCGATTATGTCCCCTGATTTCTTGTCGTACGAGAAATCGTCGCCATAGATCTGGTCGAAGCGAGAAGAATCGCGGCCGTAAAGAATGATGCTGACATTGTGCAGCTCGGCGCTGCCGTCGAGTTTGAATTGCTTGACGCTGCCTGCCTGCACTTTGAACTGGGTGCGCTTGCCATCCGATTTGGAAAACTCGAATCCAGCCGCCGTCTGCTTGATCTCGATTCCCAGCTTATTCGGAACTTCCTTCAGCACATTGCGCTCGCGCTGACGGGCATAGAAGTACATTCCGGCGATGGTTGCGATGAAGAGTAAGGCAATCGCGGCCAGCCAGCGGCGGAGATGGTAAACAGGGAGGGGCATTACAAATCGAGTCTAATGCAAAACGAAAATGAGTCACAGTCTGTCTTGGGGTTGCATCTTCAGTTGCTTCCAAACCCGCTCCACCTGTTCTCGCGTTCGCTCGAGCGTGCCTGAGTTATCGATCAGGTAATCGGCAACTTTAACCTTTTCTGCGTCGGGCAGTTGTGCCGCCATGCGGCGGGAAACTTCTTTTCTAGCCGCCTCAAGACCGATTCTTTGGCGGGCCGCGAAGCGGGCCACACGCTGTTCATCGGTGCAGGTGACGACGATCAGCCGGTGGAAGCGTTTGGCTGCGCCTGCTTCAACGATGAGCGCCGCTTCCACGATTGCCACCGCATGCGGGTCCTGCCGGCCGATTTCCTCCATCCATTCTTCCTGTGCGCGGATGACGGCAGGATGAACAATGCGATTTAGCTCCTGCACCCGCTTCGCGCTATTGGCGGAGGATCCGCCAGTTTGTGGAGGGCCGAATGCCAGTTCAGCGAGTTTGGCGCGGTTGACGGTTAGATCGGCATTGAGAATCTCCCGGCCGAAGTGGCGCACCACTTCGTTGTAAACCGGCTGCCCGGGCAGCATCAGATTGTGCGCAATACGGTCGGCTTGCACGAGATGAGCGCCGAGGGCCGCGAACATCTCTCCGACCACAGTTTTCCCGCACGCGATGCCTCCAGTCAGGCCAGCCTTCAGCACCCGGCCTCCAAGAGGAAATCTTTCACCGCAGAATCACAGAGGCACGAAGAAAAACCTTCTTCTTGTTTTCCGCCTCTCTCTGACGAAGCTTGCCCCTTCGGCATGCTCAGGGCAAGCTCTGAGCGAAATCGAAAGGTGACTCCGTGGGGAATGATTTTCATGCGAGTTCGGGCGCGAGAAAACCGCGTCGCATCTTGGCTGCCTTCACAGTGTTGTACATCAGCATGGCGATGGTCAGCGGGCCTACACCGCCGGGAACGGGGGTAATCGCTCCCGCCATTTCGCTAACCTCGGGATGAACGTCTCCGGCAAGTACCGATCCTTTGGCACGAAAAGCTTCTTCGCGTTTCTCGTTGCCTGCGAACAGGCGCTGGAATTCGGCGGGATCGGAAATTCGATTGATACCGACATCGATAACGGTGGCGCCGGGTTTGACGAAATCGCGCGTGATCATGCCGGCGCGTCCAATCGCGGCCACAAGAATGTCCCCCCGCTGACACACCGCAGGCAAATCGCGCGTTTTCGAGTGACAAACCGTTACCGTTGCATTCGCGTTTAACAGCAACATGGCGACCGGTTTGCCTACGATGTCGCTACGGCCAACAACAACTGCTTCCTGGCCGGCGATTGGAATATTACTGCGCCTGAGGATTTCCATTACTCCTGCGGGAGTGCAGGGCACCAGGCCGGGCCGCTGTGTCGAGAGCAATCCCACATTGACAGGATGAAACCCATCTATATCTTTTGCCGGGTCAACGGTCATCAGCACCTTCTTTGAATCAACCTGGGCGGGAAGCGGCAACTGCACCAGAATTCCGTCGATGTCATCGCGCCCGTTTAAGCTTTCGATCAGGGAGAGCAGTTCAGTGGTGGTGGCAGTTTCTGCCGGCGTGTACTGCTCGCTGTAAATGCCGACTTCTTCGCTGGCCTTCACCTTGCCACGCACATAGACTTCGGAGGCAGGATTGTGCCCGACGAGAACGACGGCAAGACCGGGGCGCCTGCCGACGGCTGTCATCGCCCTCACTTCTGCGGCGACCTCTTTGCGAATGGCAGCAGCGATTGTGTTTCCGTCGAGGAGTCGGGCGGGCATTCTGGCTTCGAATATCAAATATTACACCGCCGGCAAATGCTTGCGGGAGGGATGGGACGGCTTCTATCCATTTTCTACTCTGGCGTACAATGCTCGCATGATCGCCAAAGACTTACTGGAAATCCTGGTCTGCCCCGCGTGTAAACAGGCGCTGGAGTACCGGCAGAATCCCGAGAGCTTGAAGTGTACGCAGTGCCACCGTGTATATGCCGTGAGAGACGACATTCCCATCATGCTGGTGGACGAGGCAAGGATAGAGCCATAATCCAGGTTCCAAGCCCAGGGACCCCATATCCCACCTTCTCGAATTGAAACTGGCTGTGTGTCCCGAAACGACGCGATGTGTCATTTTCTGGGGTTCGATCCTTACCGCCGTACTAAACCTCCGTCATCTGCCGCTGGTGGCCATTACCCGCAACTTCCCACTTTTACAGGTGTTATTAGGAACTAGAAGCAATGGGCTTGCGTATTAGAAGCTGAAGCCGGGACGGCAGTCGAATTGCATGCAACTTCAGCAGGTGCCCATGAGTCTAATAGCCAAAGTGGTTTAAAGGTCGGAATCGGAGGTGATGACGGCCATGCTGGGGAACAGAGTGAACGAAACGCTTAACGAAAGATTTACGGCAACCGAACTGGCAACGCTGCGCAGCGATCTGCTGCAAGGCGGAATGCTCGACTCTTACGAGGCAGCCCAGTTGTTGCAGATTTTCCTGATGGGCCGGGGCTATGGGGTTTCACCCAAGGCCGCTCTGGACGCAGCGGGCCGGGTGGAAATGGCGGGTTGTGCACTGCCAGTTTTGCAACATGAGTTGGAAAACCTTGCCATGGTGATGTGAACCCAAGTACCAGGTAGAAACCAAGAGACCTCGATATTCTGGTTTGCCAGTCTGGACAGGCTTGAACAAACCAGTTCCACAAGCGACAGCCGGGCCAACCAGCCCGGCTTTGTGGTCTTCTGTCCCTATTTCTATCTTTACAAAAAGATACAAATTTCCGCCCCTTGGGCCTAAAGCAATCCCGAATCTCGCTTGAACCGTGCCGATTGTAGTTTCCGCTCTAGGATCCAGCACTTGCCGCTTCTCAATCCCCGGTTCGCGCCTTGGGGATTCGCTTCATGTCACCCGTGAACACCTGAGGAATCCCAGACAACAGCGAGAAATTACTAGGGTAGGCTCCAGATGGATGGGGACAACAAGGACTCGTACGCCGTATATCTGGACAACTAACGTTCACGTATCAGTGAAGTCGCTGTGGTGAGTGAACTTTGTCGTCGAGAGCCGAATAGGATCGCCCGCCCAAAGGCGGGCGATCCCGGCGGTTACTCCGGGAGGGCACTCTCTGTCACCTTATTCCAGAGACTGCGCAGAAGCGGGATCGAGGAGGACGAATGAGCAGCCCGTGTACTGGTAGCATCCGAGGATGCCTCTTCTTACAAACTTCGTAGGTACGCTATCCGGTGCAGGGAATTTGAAGTCGATGCTCTTAAGCTGCTTGCCTTCAGATTTCATCTTTTCTGAACCGCTGATGAACTTCACATCTTCGACCTTAAAGCTTTTACTTGTTCCATTCGACGCAAGAAGGATGAAGAACTCGGCGCTCTCCGTACCGGGAAGGAACCTGGCGAGTTTAAAGGTACGTTCGTGGATAACGATATCGGCTGCATCCGCCGAGCTTCCGGAGCCCGCAGTTCCGGTCAATTGCTTCAGATTTTTCTGGGCCGTACCACTCTCGTCTTCGTAGTCTTCCAGAGATAATTGTTGAGACAAGGGGAGGCGATCCACCGACAGCCGACACATTCTGGTGGCCTTCGCGGGCTCATTCATGTGGCGGTACAACTGGCAGAGGTGACTCGCTACGACGCCATCCTGTGTGAGCTTCCATGACGCTTGCAAATATTGTTCGGCCTCTTCGAGACTG
>JASIEN010000260.1 GCA_030045935.1 Candidatus Sulfotelmatobacter sp. | reverse complement strand
TTGCCGACTTTATGGAGCCCTCGATCACCGTCGTCGGCGCCGGCGATCCCGCTCACTGCCGGATGCTGCGCGAGGTATACGCGTGGGTGCCGGGCCGCATTTTTGAGACATCATTCCGTTCCGCGGAGATGGTGAAATATGTATGCAACGCCTGGCATGCGGTGAAAGTATCGTTCGCCAATGAGGTGGGATCACTGGCCAAGGAGGTGGGCGTAGAGGCCGAATCGGTCTTCGAGATCTTCGCCGCCGACACCAAGCTCAATATTTCCTCCCGCTATCTCACTCCGGGTTTTGCCTTCGGTGGTTCGTGCCTGCCGAAGGACGTACGCGCCTTGAACTACCGTGCTAAGGAACTGGATCTTGAGCTTCCCCTTTTTGAATCCATCATGCCCAGCAATCAATCGCACTTTGATCGCGCCGTGGCAATGGTGATCGCGACCGGAAAGAAAAAGATCGCGGTGCTGGGCCTGAGTTTCAAAGCGGCAACCGACGATCTGCGTGAGAGCCCGCAGGTTCAGCTCGTGAAACGTCTGATCGGTGAAGGCCATCAAGTTCAGGTGTGGGACGACAACGTCTCCCTGGGCCGTCTTCTCGGCTCCAACCGCCAATACATCGAGGAAGCCATCCCCCATATTGGATCGCTGCTGTGTGCGGATCTCGAGCAAGTGTTGAACACGGCGGAAGTCGTCGTAGTTGCCACTCGTGGCATCGACAAAAAAACCTTGGATTCGATTTTGCGCCGGGGGCAAATAGTGATCGATCTGGTGAATCTGGAAAAGTCGCGGCGCCCGACTGTAACCAATGCCTACAGGGGCCTGTGCTGGTAGTCCACCGCGGATGAAAATACTTTGGGTCAAGGGGGGCAAGCTACTACCAGTCGACACCGGAGGCAAGATACGTTCCTACAATATTCTTCGCCATCTGGCGAAAAACCACGAAGTCACCTTCCTTTCTTATTACAGCGGCCGCCGCGATCGCTCCTACGAGAGCGAACTACTCGAGCAGTTTCCCGGCACTCACATCGTTCATGTCCCGGCTTCAGAAAGCACCTTGAGCCAGTATGTTGATTACATTTGGCGGCTGAGTTCTCGCGCTCCCTATGCGGTGACGAAGTTCACGCATACCGAAGTGCGGCGCACCGTAACGCAATGGCTTGGCGAGAGGAATTTTGATGTCGCGGTGTGCGATTTTCTTTCCGCCTCGTTGAATTTTCCGGAACGGCTGATGGTCCCATCCGTTCTCTTTCAACACGACGTTGAGGCCGTGCTGTGGCGGCGGCTGGCTGAGACCGAAACTGCTCTGCCGCAAAAATTTGCTTACCGCATAGAAGCCGCGAAAATGGCAAGCTATGAGAGGCTGGCAATCGGACGCTTTTGTCATGTCATAGCCGTTTCCCAGCGTGATCGCGAAGAAATATTGAAAATGGATCCCCGTAGTAGGGTTTCGGTCGTGCCTACCGGCGTGGATACACAGCGATATCGGGTGGCTCCGTCGGCATCAGGCAATCCGCCGATCGTGGCGTTTACCGGTTCGATGGACTGGGAGCCCAATATTGACGCCGTCGAATACTTCTGCCGTGAGATCTGGCCGTCCATTCTGGCTGATTTTCCGGACGCTCGTTTTCAGATCGTGGGCCGCAATCCCCACCCGCGCGTGCAGCGCCTGCAAAGCGCTTCGGTGGAGGTGACCGGGACGGTGCAGTCGGTGATGGACTACCTGCATTCCGCGACCGTCGTGATCGTGCCCTTGCGCATCGGCGGGGGAACGCGCCTGAAGATCTTCGAAGCCATGGCCATGGGCAAGGCGGTGGTCTCGACCTCAATCGGCGCAGAAGGCCTGGAACTGGCCCCCGGCCGCGACCTGATCATTGCTGACACTCCTCAATCGTTTGCCGCCAGCATCAGGCAATTTTTGCGGGACCCGCAACTGCGGCGAAAATATGAGCAGGCCGCCGTAGAGGTGGCCACACGCAATGACTGGTCTGAAATTGCGCGGGCGTTTGCGAAGGTTCTGGAGGAATCGCGCGCCGGTTTTCACAGCGACCGAGGAGTATAAAGCGATACGTTACACTTTCGAGAGATCGCGGGTGATGAACAATCTGCCCAGCGGCGTTTTTGAGCGAAGGTAGAACTTGGATTCGAAAAACGTGCGGTATTGTGCGTGAAAAAAGTTCAACCCCAAACTTGCCTTTCTCTTCGTCGATCTCTCATAGCCAAGCTCGTCGAGAGTCTCGCCCACCAACTCCTCGAAAATCGCTGATTCTTCCGGCGAGAAGAAATTTTTCCAACGCCCAATGGGGATGAAACCATGCTCTCCCTTAAAGGAAGTATTCGGCTGGCTCACCGAGCCGATCGCCGTTTTCTGAATTTGATCGTAATCGAGCTCCTGGTCCACAAACGAACTCAAGCGACCGAGCACCTCGCGGGGTCGGCTGACGAGATCCTCGTATCGCACTTCCAAATAATCGGAGCCTAACTGAGCTCCATCTTTACGCCCCTTGCGAGTCATCCATTCCCAATACAGCCCGCCAGCCATACGCCGCGCCATCTTGTCCCAGGGAAGCTGCTTCGGCCAGCCTTGTTTTTCCATCGACAAAGCCACGTCCCTCCCGTCACGGATAATGTGAACCAACAGCGCACTGGGTATCGTCTGCTTGATGCGAAGCAGATACAGGATGTGATCGGGCGTGCATTCTGCCCAGCGTTCTACACCCTGATGCCGCGCCATCTCCTCCATCACGATACGAAGAAAATCGCCGCCATTGCGGCATTCCCGCATGATCCTATCTTCCAGGGGCTTGGCGTCCAGTCCGGTCGCGGTAAACAACCGGCTATTGAACCATGCGGCAAGCAAACGTTGCTTGTTTCCAGGCACTCTCAAGTCGCCGAAACGCGGTTCCAACAGGTGAAACATCTCGGACTCCGCGCGGTAAATGGCAAAATTTCCCGCGGAGAGCAGCATGTGATACAGGTAGGTGGTTCCAGATCGTGGGCAACCGATTATAAAAACCGGAGATGTGGCTCGCGATCTGCGCGGGGTAGACGCAGCATCAGAAGTAAGGAGCTGTGTCGCATTCTGCATGAAAGGGCCGTTGTTTAGTCTCTCACCTTGGCGGCGCCTAAGTTAGTCAGCTGTTCAGGAATTCCGCTGGCATCTGCGCCCGTGGTTGCAAACCTCTTGGCTTCGAGAAAATTCCTGTGCCAAAGCTCCAGCACTAGCATCCGCCACAGAATTCCAGAGCGATTTCGCCGGCCGGTAATATGTTCTTTGAGCAGCGAGCGTACGGCTTCCGGCCGGAAATAGCCTCGTTGCATGGTCCGAGGTTCGAGCAGGATGGCGAGGAATCGGTCCTTTAATTCGTTACGCAGCCAATCCACAAGCGGAAGCTGAAAACCTTGTTTTCGCCGATGTATCACATCTCCGGGAATGCCCAGCCGTTCCGCGAGTTTTTTCAAAACATATTTTCTGTTGCCGTTGCGAAACTTCCACTGCACCGGCATGGCGGCGGCCCATTCGAGAAAAATATGATCCAGCAAAGGAACTCGCACTTCCAGCGAAGTCGCCATGCTCATGCGGTCCACCTTGGTCAGAATATCCCCGGCCAGATAGGTCTTGATGTCGAGATACATCAAGCGGCTGAGCTTGTCGCTAGCCGGAGCGTGCTCGTAATAATCCTGAAACGATCTCAGTGGATCAGGCAGACCTGTGATGTGTTCTAAAAAATCGTCTGAAAAAATCGACCGTTCGCGGTGCAATGCTGGAAGATAGGAAACGTCGTCAAGATAGCGGTCGCGCGCGTCAAGCGATGCGTTCCAGACGCGATTGCGGCCGTATATACCGGAAGGCAAACGATGATGAATATGGCGGCGATAGAGATTCGCCGCAGCTTCCGGCATCCAACTCGAGTCTGGCCGGCTCATGGCAACAGAGTATCGGTCGTAACCGGCAAAGAGCTCATCACCGCCATCTCCCGAAAGCGCCACCGTCACATACTTACGCGCCATTTGGCACACGTGATAGGTCGGCAACATCGAAGAGTCGCCAAACGGCTCCTCCAACATCCCGGAAAGAAATTCCAGGGTGTGCTCCATGTCAGGATCAACGATTAGTTCATGATGATCGGTGCCGAATTTCTCCGCGACCATGTGCGCGTATCTGGTTTCGTCGAAGCGCTGGCTGTCAAATCCAATGGAGAAAGTTTTTACTGGCGCAGCGCTGGCCCTGGCCATGAGAGCTACGACAATGGAGGAATCGACGCCTCCGCTCAAAAGCGCGCCCAAAGCAACGTCACTGATCAGCCGAATCCGCACCGCTTCCGCCAGCGACTTTTCCATCTGTTCCAGAAGCTCCTCTTCCGGAACTGAAGTATGACTCCCAAAGGCGGGCACATCCCAATAGTGACGTATATGGATCTCTCCCCCGGCATACTCCAGCAAACATCCGGGAGGCAATTTGTGAATCCTGCGAAAAGCGGTAAGAGGATCGCCGATGTAGCCAAAGTAAAAATATTGCAGCAAACCCTCGTAATTCACCTCCGCCAATTCCGGAGCAACCGCGAGGATGGCCTTGATCTCGGAGCCAAAAAAAATGCGGCCTTCGTGCAGCGCATAATGCAAGGGCTTTATTCCCAATCGATCGCGCGCCAACAGCAGGGATTCGTTCCGCTGGTCGTATAAGGCGATGGCAAACATGCCTCGAAGTTTCTGGAGGCAATCCGCGCCCATCTCCTCGTAGAGGTGAACGATCACTTCAGTGTCGGTGTGGGTGCAAAACCGGTGGCCGCGGCCTTCCAGTTCCTGGCGCAATTCAGGAAAGTTATAGATTTCGCCGTTGAACACGACCCAGATCGTCTGATCTTCGTTATGAATCGGCTGGTGTCCGCCCGATAGATCGATGATGCTCAAGCGGCGCATGCCCAGCCCAATCGGGCCTTGAGCATACACGCCCTCGTCATCCGGTCCACGGTGAACAATGGTCTGGCACATGCGATGTACGCTGGCTGCATCGATGACGTCTTCCCGACCACCCATCATTCCCGCTATGCCGCACATTGGCTGACCTCCTCTGCGTCACTGGCGGTGCTAAGTATGCTGGAGAGAGGGCGGCGTCGGTTTGCGCTAGCTTTCCAGTGATCCACAGGCACGCTCCAGCCTTTACTGCAAGGGCCGACCACACCCGGCTATTGTTTCTTCCCGCGACCAGTCCCAGAACCATCCGATGCGATGGTTGCTCTCATCGAGTCAAAAGCATCTGCGGCTCTCGACCGTTCGCGTGCAGGGACTTGGTGGAATTCAAACTCTTGTCCTCCGGGTCCCGCACATCATAGGGCGCACCTATGATTCTTAGCATGGCGCAAGTGTAGCCGATCAGAAAATACGAATATAAGTTGTACTCGGTTGAAGAGAAGAACGAGCCCGCAAGATAGGCCACCAGTCCCGCCCGCAGACCCTCCGTGAGAAGTTTGAGTTCGGGATCATCCTGATACCGCTGCGATTTCCGGACAACAGCAATATTCTTAAACGCAGCCGCGATCGCCATCAGAAACAACACGAGCGCGGGTATACCCGCTTCTGCAGCCAGCTCAGTGTAAGCGTTGTGCGCCACGAACCACTGGGAGTCGACGATGGGGAAGCAACCGGGTCCCACGCCGAACAAGGGATGTGTCAGCGCCACGTTGATGCTTTTCTTTAACAGGTTCAGCCGCGCTTCGCGTGAACCTCTGTCTCCAGAACCTTCAACATTTCCTAGAAAAATGCTTTCGATACGCGCTCGATAGTGTGAACTCATAAGCGCCACTCCCATACCCATCACTAAACCCAGGACCGTTGCCACGACCAGGCGACGTCGTTTTCCCTTGATACCGTATTCCCACACGCAAACGATGATGCTGAGGATGAGTGCGAGCAACCCGCTGCGCGACGAGGTCAATATGACACCCAGAAACATGATCCCCAGCCCCGCCGCCCACAACACCTTCTTGAAACCTTTGCCTAGCAGCATGAACGCCAGCCCCAGGGGAAAAGTGATGGCGATGTTGATAGCAAGATCGTTGGGATTGGACAAGATGCTATTTTGAATGCCCGCAAGCCGCCCATCCGGGTCGTAGTGGTGCACTGCGATCGAAAAAAACGTCACCAGCGTGACCGCGCTCAGCTGGATCCAAACCAGCTTCCGCATCTCCTTCACGGTG
>JASIEN010000259.1 GCA_030045935.1 Candidatus Sulfotelmatobacter sp. | reverse complement strand
ACGAGCCTCCGCGGTTCGAAAAAACTCTCCGTCACCACTCGAGTGCGAGCGGGCGCGCGAACACCAGTGCCTGATCCCGGATAAATATCTACCAAATACGCCCGGTGCTAAAGCTGTCTACGAGAGAACCTGAAGGGAAAGTTGTTAGACTACCGCGTGCTCAGAGTTAGTCCGCCGCGGCGGTGGTGGTCGCCTCTTCTGGCGGGCGTCGCGGCGTGCGGTTGGAGGGCAGGCCGGCATCGCGAATTTTGTAGAGCAATGCGCGATAACTGATGTTGAGAGCGCGGGCGGCGCTCTTGCGATTCCAATGATGGTGCTGAAGAACCTTGAGAATGATTTTGCGCTCCAGTTCGCGCACGGCCTGGCGGGTGATTTTTTTGAGTGAAATCGGGCCGTCGATGGCAATGTCCGCGCTGAAGAAATCTGCCTCCTGCGGGCGAAGGTCGGCGATGATGGCTTCCTCTGCGCCGAGGATCACGTAGCGCTTCATCAGATTTTCGAGCTCGCGTATGTTGCCCGGCCAGTGATATTTCTTCAGCGAGTTCATGGTGTCGGCAGATGGCATGGTGGCGCGGGCATTGAATTTGCGATTGTAGTATTCGATGAAGTAACCGACGAGTTGTGGAATGTCGGAGGCACGTTCGCGCAACGCGGGCATATGCAGATTGACCACATTGATGCGATAGAAAAGATCGGCGCGAAAACCGCCGGCGGCGATTTCTTCTTCCAGCTTGCGGTTGGTGGCACAGACCACACGCACTTCCACTTTTTTGTCTTCCTGCGCGCCGATGCGGCAGAACTGGCCGTCCTGGAGCAGCTGTAATAACTTCGATTGCAGCGCCATATCCAGTTCGGAAATCTCGTCAAGGAACAGAGTGCCGCGATGAGCCATTTCGACGCGCCCGGGCTTGGCTCCGTAGGCACCGGTAAACGCTCCTTTTTCATAACCGAAAAGTTCGCTTTCGAGCAGCGTGTTGGGAATCGCGGGACAATTTACTTTGACCCAGGGGCCGGTCTTCCACGGCGAGTTCGCATGAATCATGCGAGCGATAATATCTTTACCCGTTCCACTCTCTCCCTGTATCAAAACGGGAACGTTTGCGCCAGCTATCTTGCTCAGACGATCGCGCAGCAGGCGCATGGCTTCTGAAGAGCCGAAGATGACAGATTCAGGCGGCATTTCGCCGAGGGGCTGAACAAGCGCGCTGACAGGATTAGAAGCATTCATGGGAATTTTGCGCTGCTGCGCAGCAGAGGGAGTAGCCTCTGATGTGCATCCAGAGAGCCAAACTAGGGGAGGGAAAAGAGCGAGCTCAACAAGACTACCCTATATGGCTGAGGAAAAGCAACTTACTTGAGATTTCTCCTAATGACAAACGGCTCGCAGGGGAGTGCCGGATGCCAGGCTCGAGCACAGGAACCAAGGGAAAACGTTTTCACAGAACAGAAGCGACTTTCCGTCGAGACTTGGAGCTAGGCGTACCAATTAGAGGACGGGAAAACTTGAGTCCCAGCAGATTGTAACCTTGCTCCGCCTGCGTACGCATGACCTTGGCGCGCAACGATCGTACGACGCTGGGCAAGCTGGCCGTGGCACTAAGTGGAGCGCTGGGTATTTCCAACAAAACCTGGGTTGCGGATGCCAGAGAATGGCGCACGGCCACCAGCATCCCACCTGCGGAAACATTGAGCGCAGTGGCAAATTCCAAGATTTCCCTTTCCGACTGGCCCCGGCTGCGGATAAAGACAGGGATACCCAGAGGCAGGCGCTGAAATCGCCTACGGTTCGCCTCTGGACGTCTGCCGTTCACTCCCACGCACACCTTCCCCAAGCTGGTTTATACGCAGGATTCCAAGCATCTCAGGTACCAAATACCAAATTACAGGTAAGACACGGGGCAAAATCAGGTCAAAAACTGGCCCTAAAGAGGAAATGGCAGGCCAGTTAAGGTACCGGGCCTTAAAGGTTTAGAACCTTTGTCTTTTTCTGCACAAGTTGCAATCCTATTGCTTTGGCAACACAGAACACCTGAAAGTGATGCAAAAGTGAAAGGTTTTGCCACACTTGGGTAATCAGGTTTCATTTTTCGTTGACAGGTACACTGGGGTGACATACGATTTGGCTACTGCATTCTGCTCTTAATGCCGGTCGAGTGCATCCCCCCTGTTTTCGAGCGTTGCCACGCTTATGGCCACTTCGCAGAAGAACCTCTATGTCTCTGAATCGGGTGGCGGAAAGCCCTCGGATGCGGCAAGCGAAGCTCTAGCCGAAGCCATCCCGGCTCCTGCCGATCTCTTGCAGGCGTACTCTGAATTGCAGGAGCGCCTGCAGCGCACAACCAACGCGCTAGGAACTGCTGCTCACGATCTCAAGACCCCGTTGGCTATTTTGAATGGATACGTGGAACTACTGCAAAGCGGGAAGCTGGGCCCGCTAAATACACGGCAGCATGAGGTCCTGAACGACATGCAGTTAAGCGGAAAGCGACTGCAGCAGCTGATTCATGACTTTCTTACCTACAGCGCACTCGAGACGGGTGTTCTCAGCATGCGGTTCGAAGTTGGGAATGTAAATGAGTGTCTCTCAGAAGTTTGCCGTCTATGGTCGACCCGATTCCAAGAGAAGGGCTTGGCGCTTTACTTTCTGCCAAACGATAAACTGCCGTTGTTTCCCTTCGATTCCCCCAAACTGGAGCGCGTGATTTCGAACCTGTTGGAGAACTCGTTCAAGTTTGTTCCGGCGGGCGGAACGGTCTGGCTGCACGCCGAACCGTACATGTGGGAGCGGCGTGGTTTAACTCAGCCAGGGGCGCAGATCGAGCGCCGGCGGCAGGACACGGCCCAACCAAATTCGGCCAAAGTCAGCGTTTCTGATACGGGTCCGGGTATTCCGGCTGAATTTCAACAGGAAGTGTTTGATGATTTCTTCCGTCTGCCAACGAATGAGAATCAGGAAGGCATGGGCTTGGGATTGGCGATCGTGCGCCGTCTGGTGCACGCCATGGGCGGCAAAGTCTGGGTAGAGAGCGAGCTCGGCGCGGGTTGCAAGTTCTCATTCATCGTTCCCTTCAAACCGGCTCTCAGTGCCACAGGCAAAGGAAAGAATTGATGAGCGAAACCGCCAAGATACTCCTGGTCGATGACGAACCGGCAATGCTGCGATATATCCGCACGCTGCTGGAGGTTGACGACTACAAGGTGGAGACCGCCTCGAACGGTGAAGAGGCACTGAAGCGACTCGATAAGGGACTGGATCCGGATCTCATACTGCTCGACGTTCTGATGCCCGGTATTGACGGTCTGGAAACGCTCGAACAGCTGCGTCAGAAAAAACCTGGGCTGAAGGTGGTCATGCTCTCCTGCGTGAATGACACCAAGAAAGTCGTGCAGGCGATGCGGCTGGGCGCGCAGGACTATCTGACCAAGCCTTTCCAGAAAGCCGAACTGGACGCGGTGATTGACCTGTGTCTGGGTCAAGGCAAAACGGTGGTTGGAGGAGACGCGGAAGAAGTCGGGGATGATGTCTTCTTCATTGCGGCCAGTTCCTCCATGCGGAAAATTCGCTCGCAGGCTGCACTGGTGGCGCACGTGGACATTCCGGTGCTGTTGCTGGGAGAGAGTGGCACCGGAAAAGAAGTTCTGGCGCGGCTGATTCATAAGCTTTCGCCGCGCGCCCATCGCACGTTTCTGAAGGTAAATTGCGCGGCCGTACCTGCCGACCTGTTGGAGAGTGAACTCTTCGGTTATGAGCCGGGCGCGTTTACGGGAGCGACGCACGCTAAACCGGGCAAGTTCGAGCTGTGCAACAAAGGCACGATTCTGCTCGATGAAATCGGCGAAATGCCGCCGATGTTGCAGGCCAAGCTGCTGCATGTGCTGCAGGATGGAACATTTTCGCGGCTGGGCAGCCGCTCCGTGATCAGGGCTGACGTGCGCATTCTGGCGGCCACGAACATAGATATTCCCGAAGCTCTGGCGACAAAGAGATTGAGAGAAGATCTTTATTACCGGCTGAACGCGTTTACCCTGCAAATTCCTCCGTTGCGCGACCGCAAAGAAGAGATTCCCACGCTGCTGAAACATTTCATGACGCGCATGGCAGAGCGTTATGCGCGGTCGCCGCTGCCGCTTTCGCCGGCTCTGCTGGAAGCCTGCCAGGCATATTCCTGGCCTGGGAATTTGCGGGAATTGGGCAATTTTCTGAAACGCTATCTGATTCTGGGCGATGAAAACCTGGCGGCGGCTGAACTGCAAAACCCTCGTTTTGATGGCAACGGTGGCGGCATACTGGCAAATGCAGCGGCTGCGGCAAAGGCAGCAGAAGCCGGGGGTGGTCTGAAATCCCTGGCGCGCAGCGCGAAGGACGAAGCTGAAGGAGAAGCGATCCGCCAAGCCCTGGAGCGGACGAACTGGAACCGCAAGCAGGCAGCGGCACTATTACAGATCAGTTACAAGGCTCTGTTGTATAAAATCCGGCAATACGGAATTGCTGAGGCCAAGAGCCACCACAAGCTTTCCGCAGGGGCGTAGAGAACGGCAATTCGGAGGCGGGCGAATGACTCCGGCTGCTTCGGCAGAACGGCTGGAATGTCCTCCTCCGCATGCCGGGGTCACATCGGGTCCTAGAAATGACGAAAGCCGTCGAACAAGAAGTGGCAGTCTTGTCCTCAAGCCAGGGGTTGCGTTACCTCACCCCGAATGACTGGGCGTTGGTGATCGACAAATCCTCTCGGGCACATTTCAGTAGAGGTACCACACTGGTCCAGCGGGGAAAAAAGCTTGACGGCATTTTTCTGCTGCTGAAGGGAAGCGCCCGAGTGTTGCTGCCCACGCAAGGTTTAGGCCGGATCATTGGCCCAGGGGAGATTTGTGGAGAGATGTCGTTCCTGGAGGATGCGCCGGCCAGCGCCAGCGTAGTCGTAGAGGAGGACGTTGACGCTTACCACATCGACCGTTCCACCTTACAAGCCTTGTTTGAGCTCTTCCCGCACTTGGCGTCACGCTTTTACCACTCATTGGCGATGAACTTGTCGCGGCGTCTGCGGGAGCTAATCGGGCCGGGGGCAGAGGACTTGGCGAGGAACACAAAGAGTTCTCCTGGGAGTAACATAGTTCTGGCACCCGACCTGCCCGCGGAGTTGCAAGAAAAGCGCGCGCAAGGTTCAGCAACGAAGAGATCCTGAGCGGCCCCAAACGGTTCACCCAGTAGTGCTTGATTCTTAAGCATCAGGTGCAGCACATGTTCGTTGAACTCAAAGAACCAGCTTTATCGATGGGGTTTTTCAGCCGCGAAAAATGGACCAAATCGGCCGTCGCAAAAGGATCGGATTCGCAAAAGCACCGTATTAATGTGCAGGGCTTTGCAGTTTCATTTTGAACCTAGGGATTTGCACAGGGTCTAACATGTATATAAATCAGTAGCTTGCGTTCTGTTCCAGTTTGGCAGCCAGGATGCACCTAAGGCTGCGCCTACGCAGGTTCTGCGCTGGGCCAGAGGTCTAGGCCTCTGAAAATTTCCCCCGTCAGGGTTTTCCCTAATTTCCAGGAGGAAGTGATCATGAAGCGGATAGTGGTTATGGCTGTCCTTGCTCTGGCTATGCCTCTAGCGGCATTTGCCAGCAATATCGATTTCGGCAACAATGGCGGCACACTCAGCGGCAGCGACTCTGGCCTGACGCTCAAAGGTTCTCGCTT
>JASIEN010000258.1 GCA_030045935.1 Candidatus Sulfotelmatobacter sp. | reverse complement strand
AACGTGCAACGATCCCTTCTTCTGGCCCGCGAACTTTTCCGCGTTCTCGATTGTCTCGGCGAGCAGGAAATCGAGGCCATTCCTTATAAGGGCCTGGTGCTTTCGGAGCAGTGCTACGGCGATAGCGCAATGCGGCAGGCGGGAGATAACGACGTCTTCATTCGAAGGCGCGACGCAATGCACGCAAGAGATGCCGTGCTTGGCCTCGGTTACACTCCGCGCGAGCCAATTCCCGCAGCGGCCGAGCAGGACTATCTCTCTGACGGTTACGAGTGTACATTCGATTCTCCTGCGGGCAAGAATTTGCTCGAGTTGCAATGGGCGCTCGAGCCCCGCTTTTATTCGGTTGACTACGACATGGAGGGGCTGTTTGCGCGCGCAGTGAAGGTCACACTGGCAGGGCGTGAGGTCAATACCCCTTCGGCGGAGGATCTGATTCTTGTGCTCTCGGTGCACGCCGCAAAACACGCCTGGGAACGGTTGATCTGGCTGTGCGACATCGCGCGCATCGTGCAGCGCCAGAGTTTGAACTGGAAATGGATTCAGGAGCAGGCGCACCAATTGGGAATTGTGCGCATATTGCGTGTCACTTTTCTGCTGGTAAGAAGCTTATTGCAAACACAGATTCCGGCTCAGGTTGCGAGTGGGCTTGATGCCGATCGCGCCGCACAGGAGTTTGCCAAACAGTTTGCTGCGGAGCTTGCTGCTGGAGCCTCACTCGGCGAATTGGGAGTTGGTTATTTTCGGCTGATGGTGCAGTTGCGCGAGCGGCCGAGCGATCGCTGGAAATTTTTGACGCGGCTGGCATTCACTCCGGGTCCGGGGGAGTGGGAGGCGGTGCGGTTACCGAAGGCCTTGTTTCCTCTTTATCGCGTGGTGCGAATGGCGCGATTGGCGGCGAGGCTCACGCGGACATAGCAGCCGGAGTTCCTCTTTTGCGTTCTTTGCGGATTCTCTTTGCGAACTTTGCGGTATAAGAAGTTTTTTAGCGGTTTTTGTGGGAAAAATCTAAACCGCAATGGCCGCCAAGGAAACCAGCCAAACAGCGCGGCGAGAGCCCTGCCCGTGCGCGGCTACCGGCTGGCCAATCCTCCGGCTGTTTCTCCTCCGTCGAGTGTGAAAACCTGCCCGGTCGCAAACGCTGCTTCGTCCGCAGCGAGAAACGCAAATAATGCTGCAACTTCCTCCGGTTGCGCATGCCGGCCGAGAGGAATCTTGCGGTTTACTTCATCGAGCATGGCGTCGTTATACTCAGCACGCTGCATGGGCGTAAGAACATACCCCGGCGCAACGGCACAGACTCTAATCCTGGGCGCGAGTTCAAGCGCCATCGAGCGGGTCAGTTCGATCACCCCGGCTTTGGTGGCATTGTAATCCGCATAAAACGGATATCCCATGATGCCGTTGGTCGAAGCGGTTTGCAGAATCACGCCGGTGCCGGATTCGGTTGAAAAGCGGCGCCACATATGGCGCGCGGCGGTCTGGGCGACGTAGAAAACTCCGGTGAGGTTGACGGAAATGACTTTGTCCCATTCTTCGGGAGTGATATCGAGAAAGTTGTGCCGAATGCTGATGCCGGCGTTGTTAATGAGAACGTCGACTCCATCCATCACGCGGATCGCATCGGCGAATGCGGCTTCGACCTGCATCAGGTCGGTGACGTCGGCGATAATAGCCTCGGAAATTCCCGGCAGTTCGCGGCGAATGGCAGCGCAGGAGTTCGCGTCGCGGTCGAGAATGCAGACTCGCGAGCCTTCTTCTAGAAAACGAGCGGCGGCCGCGGCGCCAATGCCGCTGGCGCCTCCGGTGATAAGCACGCGTTTGTCTTTCAGGCCGCGCATGAGCCGTTAAGAAACATAAATGTTAGATTCCAGCTTTCGTTTATGTCGAGAGCTCCCGGATCGGCTGTCGGTCGCGTCAATAGCCAATGACTTTTACTGCGTTACGATGGTATAACAACTGGGTTGGTCTTCTCCCTTTTGAAGTCCCGCGACAAGTAGTAGAGGATTTCCTGGCGTTGCGCGAAAATAGGGTAACTTCCCCATAAATTTTGGCTCGGGAGTCAGTCTATGGCTGCGAGCAAACCTCCATCAGGGTACGATGCCGATGAGAGTGGGCCCTCGCCGGCTTCCATTGCTAATCAGGCGCCCAAGAATAAAGCTGAAGGGATACGTACAGCTCTGTGGGCCCTCGGCGTTACCGTCCTCTCTAACGTCGGGAACATCCTGAAGCAACTACGGGATGTAATCGAGTCCGTAACCCAGCTGCAGCAGTTTGTGCTCGATCACGTTTGGATCTCAGCCATTGTCTTCGGTCTGGTCCTCATATGGGGAAACGTGCTTCTGTTCCAGTTCCTCTATAAGCGTCTGCGGCGCCGCATTCCGACCGCCTATCGGGTGCTGGCAGCGGTTATTTGCGCGGGCCTGGTTAGCCTTCTGCTAGTCAGCAACCTGTATTCCTTTAAGGCGCTCTTGCAAGGGCAAACCGAGGTGCAGCAAACCTTGGCGAACGAACTCTTGACGGCGCAGGATCCTTACGAAGGAGGATTCAAAAATGCAGTGGCTGCCGCCGGTTACGAGGACAGCTGGACCACAGCGCAAGCGGTGAAGGCAGCCCTGCTGGCAGGAAATTACGACCCCGAGCGAATCAGGCGCGCATTTAGTTATGTCGAGACCCACCGGCAAAGCGAAGGCTTCGAGGTGCCCTATGAAGCCGATAGTAGGACGCAGTTTGTTCGCACCGAGGCGGCTGCCTGGGTTGAGATCGCTTACCTGGAGTCTCTTTCCAAACCAGACGTGTGGCCGCAGGACGAGCGTCC
>JASIEN010000257.1 GCA_030045935.1 Candidatus Sulfotelmatobacter sp. | reverse complement strand
AGCCGGTGCAGACGTCGTCGGAAAGCGAAAGGAAAGATGCTGTACCGCTGCCAGCCGGCATGGCCACAGGTTGTCCACACTTTGGACAAAACTGTGAGCCTTCGGGGAGATTCGCAGAGCATTTACTGCACGACGCCGCTGTCTGCTGGCCGGACATCGCCGTGCATGTTAGCACTGAATTCCGCAGAAGTCCGCAAAAAGGCTGATTGGTGGCCGAGATGGAAAAATCCAGTCGATTAACGGCGGCCAAAAGTGGCGCTCCGCCAGATTCCCGTTCTGGGAGTGATTAGCTACTTTCGTGGGCTTATGCAGACGCAGTTCAACGTCAATACTGGCTAAGGATAGGTTGTGTCTGGGGGACGTTGCCAGTGGGTACTGGACACTACCTGTCAAGTAGTCGAGTGGCCTTGTCAGCCATTACGGTTCAACTCCGTCGTCCTCCGCACGGCTTCTCGACTCTATTTTGCTATAATTGAGTTCTGACAGGTAGCGTACTAACTGGCAATTAGCCCCGCCCGACAAGCGGGGCTTTCTTTTGTTGTCGACGCTGCAACCGCTTTCTCGTCATCTTCCAGCAACATATAAGTGTAAGGAGCACTTTCTTTTTATCGCGACCCTTCCGCCCGCATTCCCCGAATCGCCACTACTGCCAGGACCAGTACCGCAAGCACCATCGCACTCCAGAGGGTTCCCGTGTGACGTTCCGACCAGGGACGTGCATCAGGTCTGCCCGTGTACTGCGCGTTATGTGCGCCCGCACTCAGTTGGGCTTCGGCCGCCGACGCATCCGCATGAAAGAAGCGGGCGTAGTCGTAGACGGGTGAGGAGAGTTTTTCATCGCCATAGTAGAGGTGTAATTCCGCTTTTCCTTGCGGCTCGAAATAGATGCGGCGCTCGAGAGAAAGAGGGCGCGCCGCAGTGATCTCAAGCGGGGCGTTGTCTGCGTTGTCGATGGTGAGCGTGAGCCGGCCTGATCTGCTGTTTAGGTCAAGTTTCAATCTCTCGTCGGTGATCGTGCCGCCCGGGCGGTTTATACGCACGCGGCTGATTTCGCCGCTGGCAAGCTGCATGCCTTTTGTATCTTCCACTCGTACGTTGCGTAGAAAGTTGATTCGGTCGGGTGGAACCTGAAACTCAAGTCGATTTACCGGCACCTTCTCCGGGATATCGCAGACAATGACGGTCAGCCGCGGCTTCTCTTGCGGTGCGCCACATGAGCTAACTTCGGTCCACAGAGCCTGCTTCTCGCGCAGGTTGTAAATCGAGGCTCCCTTGACCTGTTCAGGACGAATCCCGGAAGTCAGCTTCACGTGGAGGTAGCGGAAGTTCGACGGCGGCAGCTTGAGGACAGAATTCGATCCAAGCTGTTCGTGAGTGAAATCATAGAGAGTGGTGGATGGCAGGTTGGTCGGCGTTGAACCAGCCAGTGCGTTTGCTCCCGATACCGATGCCGTGACGATGAAATCTTTGGCATTGAGATTCAAATGAATGCGGTCGTACTCGGGAAGGTTATTGATTTCGAGATCGAATTCCGTGTGCCCGGAGACGCTTCCCAGATTGAGTAGCTTCGCCTGGGCCTGCTCGGACAAGACTCCGGCGAGCTGTTCGGAGATCGAATATTGGACCGGAGATGACCCATCGTAGAGGCGCAGGTCGCCAAGATCAGGGCGTGAGTGGATCCATATCTCGGGATCGACTACAAAATAATTCTGCTTGTCGGTTTGCGCGATAGAAACGGTGCGAACGTTCGTGAAATAAGAGATTGCGGTGGGCGGCTGGGTATCGTCGTCGAAGGCCGCGTTAAAGAGGCAAACAAACAGGAGCAGGGAAAGCGGTTTCATATGCGCGCACGGCTGCCTTCCTCTGCTCGGCGGCGCGCGGAGAGCTGCAGCCAGTCGCGTTGGTACACAAACGAAATGGCCAGCAGCAAGGCGCCGAGAACGATGAAGCTGATGATGCGATATTCGCGGTCGAGCCGTGACACATCATGAATAAACACTTTGAGTATGGTGGCCGCGATGAGCACCAGCGCCTGCCAGCGCACAAACGCCGAGCGGCGCGCAAAGCCAATGGCCATCAATATGGCCCCGTAAATCATCCATAGAGCTGAATAGGTAAAGTCGCGTTCGATCTCGATGGTGCGCCAGGCATTGCCATAGTAGTCGCGCATCCAGCGGCCATGCGCAGGGCGAATAGTAGCCATCAGGCGATTGTAATAATCGGCAATTTCAAGACTGATCGCGGTCAGGGTGAGGAGGTTCAGGGCAATTACTGCAGCGGCTGCGACGGTGTGTCCGGCATCGTCGTCACGCTGAGCCGCATAATAGGCCACGATTGCGAGCACTGCGATTGCCACCGCGTAGGTCATGAAGCGCATGTTGAAAATGAGCTGCGTCGAATAAAAATTGTCGAACAGCAACAGGCGGATCACACCCAAAACCAGTGCCCCCAGAGCGAATACGTTTAGCAGATCGGATTTGATGCGATCGGCCACGAGCAGCAGAACTCCCGATTCGACGAACCATCCGATGGTGATCCAATGAGCATCGAGGCGAATGGGGATTGCGATGGTAATCAATCCCAGTGCCACGGCAAGATGGAGATAACGTAACGCCTGCGAAGCGCCCGGAGCTGACGCCTGCTTGCCGATCTGCACACTCAAAAAAATGTAGACCGCGGCCAGCGCCAGGGCGAACCACGCCGCATAGGTCCTGTCGATTTCCTCGATCATGGCATAGCCCTGGAAGAAATATACGGCGGCATTCACGAACGCAACGATTTCCAGAACCGAGACTCGAACGGCGATCTCGCCTTTGGGTTGCTGAGCAACCAGGGGAGCAATCGCGAAAATCGCAAAGAATGAAGTTGCGAAGGCAAACGTGAGATTGAACTGGCTGCGGCTGTAAAAGCGCGTATACCAACCGATGTAAAGCAAGAGCGTGCCGATGAAACTCATCGCCAGCAAACGCCGCCAGGGTTTGAAGGCTACTAATGCCAGCGTTGCTACATCGAGCAGCAATACGTAGCTGAAAAGGGCCAGCTCACGATTCTCGCCGGTCGATAGCAGCATTGGCGTGACGAAGCCACCGGCAATGGCAAAGGTGGCCAGCAACTGGGCATCCTGTGCCCAGGCCATAGCTGCCGTCGCCGCAGTCACGGCCACCATGGCGACAAATGCAGCGCTACTGGGAATCAGCACATAAACCTGAAACGCTGCCCACAACGAGAGATACAGGGCGCCGATGCCCACAGCCTTCAATGAATAAGAGAATGCCTGATAGCCTTTGGCGCGGAAACGCTCGCTCCAAATGACAACGCCAATACCGGCGAGCAGGCCAATGGTGACGCGGCCGGCGGGACCGATCCAATTGTTGTCGAAGGCGAACTTTAAAAAGTAAGTGATTCCGATCAGGACGGCCGATATGCCGATGCGGTTGAGCCAGTGCGAACCGATGCGCGATTCAAGGTTAGCTTCAGTCGCAGGTGTGTAGCCGGGAGCCTTGGGAACGAGCGGATACGGAGGAGCAGGCGCTGTAGGCGTTGCATGAGTGATCGCGGGCGGTACGGGTGCTGCAGTCGACGGGCTAACTGGCGCTGGTTGAGATGGCTCCGGCGCCGCGGGCTTTTGATCGGGCGTTGTATGCGGACGTGGGGTTGTTGCTCCGGGACTCTGCACCTCCAGCTTTCGCTCAATGCTGGAAACGCGCGCGCTCAAGTCGGCGAGAAGCCGCCGAATTACTTCCAGATCATTGTGCGCGGGATCCATGAATAGAGCAATGCATTATCAGCGAAACACACGGAACTTGCACTACATTTCGTTCAGATTACTGCCGACAACGAGTCCCCAATCAATAAAATGCTGCGTAGTTTTGTACAGGCCTTTGCTACGTAAAGCACCGCTTCTGACGAGGGCCGCGATTCGGACTACTCGCGCCCGCCACGCTCTTCCCTGCCACGCCAGGAGCGCAGGTTCACGGCATACAGCCCGATGCAAAACACATTTGCCGGGATGAAGCCGAATTGCGCTGTGCGAAGGCCAATGAGGCAGACGACGGCGCTGTTCACGGCAGCCAGAATCCACCCCTCCCAGCAGCGTTTACCAATCAGAATGGTGGAAACAATCGTTAGCACACAAGACAAATAATCCAGACGAAACGGCACTGCAATTCTCCTCGATAATCGAGTATGCCGCAGCGACAGGCTGTTCGCTGTGATTACGGACGGCACAAACGGTAACGAAAGTTCTAGGCCAAATGTGTGCGTCACTCTCCGTTAGAATTTTCACTTGCGAGGAGCAAAACATGAAAGTTCATACCGAATACCTTCACTTTCATACCAAAACCCATCGCGCTTACGTGCACATTACGCCGCAGGTTGAGGAGATTGTTCGCAAAAGTGGAGTCAAGGAAGGTATGGTGCTGGTCTCGGCCATGCATATCACCGCCGGGGTTTATGTCAACGACAACGAAAGCGGACTGATCGAAGATATCGACCAGTGGCTGGAGCATCTCGCCCCCTTTCGCAAGAATTACAAGCATCACGAAACCGGAGAAGATAACGGCGATTCTCATTTGAAAGCCTTGCTGATTCATCACGAGGTGATTGTTCCCATCACCGCCGGCAAACTCGATTTCGGAACTTGGCAGCGCATCTTCTATGCTGAATTCGACGGCCAGCGCGACAAGAGGGTGATCGTGAAGGTTATGGGAGAGTGAGGCCCAACTCGTTGGCCGGGAGGTGTGACCGTGTTCGATAAGAAGCTCTTCTCGCCGCGCGCTCGCGCCGAGGAATTTGCCAGCCGGCTCGGCATCCGTTTGCCTATTCTGCTCGCGCCCATGGCTGGTGCCTGCCCACCCTCCCTTTCGATCGCAGTAGCCAATGCGGGTGGACTGGGAGCGTGTGGGGCGTTGATGATGACCCCGGACGAGATCAACGCCTGGGTCACGGACTTCCGCAAAGGGAGCTCCGGGAATTTTCAGATCAATCTGTGGATTCCAGAACCATCACCCCACCGCGATCCGGAACTTGAGAAGCTTCAGCGAGACTTCCTGGCGCGATGGGGTCCGAACGTTGCTCCGGAAGCGGGCGACGCCAAGCTTCCTGATTTTGGCCCGCAGTGTCAGGCCATGCTGAGCGTCCATCCGAAGGTTATTTCTTCGATCATGGGGCTTTATCCTTCATCCCTTGTGTCGGAAATGAAGTCGCGTGAGATTTTGTGGTTTGCGAATGCTACCACCGTGGCTGAGGCCAGGGCGGCAGAGGATGCCGGCGCCGACGTCATCGTCGCCCAGGGCATGGAGGCTGGCGGGCATCGCGGGGCGTTCGAGGCGAGCGAGACGGAACAGCAGATGGTGGGATTAATCGCCCTTCTCCCTCAGGTCGTCGATGCGGTCGATACACCGGTGGTT
>JASIEN010000256.1 GCA_030045935.1 Candidatus Sulfotelmatobacter sp. | reverse complement strand
TGGATAAAGGCTTACGGACTCGAGACCGCGCGCCGGATCTGCAACTACGATCAGGCAGTTCCTGTCACTGCTATCCGGCTTTACGATTCCGGTCCTCACTCTGCGTCGGAAATAGAACGCCGGCTGCTGAATGAAGGAATCGAACCTGCTCCCGGAGCATTGATGTCTTCAGCCCGCCGGGTGTTGCGCGGGAACATAACTCGCACGGCGGTGTTCAGAGAGGGCCTGTGCTTCATTCAGGATGAGGCATCGCAGCTTGTTGCCGCCCTCCTTGGGCGGGGAAAACGGATTCTCGATTGTTGCGCGGCTCCCGGAGGAAAAACGCGGGTGATTGCAGACGATAATTCTGAAGCCCAAATTATTGCGGTTGATTTGCACGAGCATCGTGCGCGCCTGCTGCGGAGCCTGCTTTCGCGTGATTCTTCGTCAGGCGGCGTCCACAGTATTCTCATCGTTGCAGCCGATGCTCGAGATTTGCCTTTTATGGGACAGTTCGACCGCATTCTTGCCGATGTACCATGTTCCGGCACGGGAACTCTTGCACGCAATCCTGAGATTAAATGGCGGCTCAGGTCCGGAGATGTTTTTGATCTCCAATGCCGTCAAACAGCGATTATGCGCGCGGCGATGAATCAGGTTGCGAGCGGAGGACGGCTCATCTATTCCACTTGCTCATTGGAAAGAGAAGAAAACGAGGAAGTGATCGGACCCGCCTTGCAAGCAGACCCGTCATTCCGTTTGGTCGATTGCCGCGCCGAGCTGGAACAATTGAAAAATGAAGGCCGCGTAATCTGGCCCGATCTTTCTTCTTTGACGCGTGGCCCTTATCTGCGGACGATTCCAGGCGTGCATCCCTGCGACGGCTTCTTCGCCGCCATCTTGGAAAAACTCTAGAACCCGGATCATTCCGTCAAAAATGAATATTCCTCTCATCGTGTGGTCTGCTATCGTTTTCTCCATGCGCCGCATACTCATACCGTTCGCATGTATTTTCCTCTTCACAACAGCCGGATTTACGAAGGAAAAGTTCCAGCATCCCGGCCCCGTTCGCCTTACCCACGACGGTGAAAAATGGGCCGAGAAGACCTTGCGCAAACTCACGGTCGAAGAAAAAATCGGTCAGGTCTTTATGATCTGGTGCCGGGCCGGCTTTCTGAACGTGCAAAACCCCGAATATCTTCAGTTGCGTGACTCCATGCAGAAATACCATGTCGGCTCGTTCGCCATGACCGTGCATGTGGACGGCCCGTATCTTATGCGCAGCGAACCGTATGAAGCTGCGGAATTGCTCAATCGCCTGCAAAGCGATTCTAAGCTGCCGCTGCTTTTCGCCGCAGATTTCGAGCGTGGCGTATCAATGCGTCTGATGGGCACCACAGTGTTTCCCCATGCCATGGCGTTTGGCGCCGATGCCAGGCTGGAAGATGCCGAAACCTTCGGCCGCATTACCGCCGAAGAATCGCGCGCCATTGGCATTCATTGGAACTTTTTCCCAGATGCCGACGTCAACTCCAATCCTGCCAACCCGATCATCAATACGCGCTCGTTCGGCGAGGATCCTAAGCAAGTCGGAGCTTTGGTGGCAGCCTACATCAAGGGTGCGCATGAAGGCGGAATGCTGGTCACAGCCAAGCATTTTCCCGGCCATGGAGAAACAGCTACCGATTCCCACCTCGGCGTCGCCAGTGTGACCGTCGATCGGGCACACCTCGATTCCATTGAATTGCCACCCTTTCGCGAGGCCATTGCGGCGGGGGTGGATTCGGTAATGGTGGCGCATGTGACTGTGCCCGCTCTTGATTCCGATCCCAACCACGTCGCCACAATTTCCCCAGCCGTCGTTTCTGATTTGTTGGAGAAGCAATTGGGTTTTAGTGGAATTGTCGTGAGTGATGCGCTCGACATGGCCGGCTTAACCCGCCTTTTCGCCGCTAACATTGGCCGCGCGGCGGTTGAAGCTTTCAAAGCTGGCGATGATTTGCTTCTGATACCAGCCGACCTTCCGGCGTCCTATGCGGCCATGCTTCAAGCCGTCAAGTCGGGAGAGATTTCCCAGGAACGGCTCGATCGTTCCGTCCTCAAGATATTGAAGACTAAGGCCTCTCTAGGACTTCAGGACGCCCGCATGGTTGATCTCAGCGCGCTCGACAAAAGCGTCGGCAGGCCCACAAACATTGCCTTTGGCCAGCAAGTTGCAGAATCAGCCGTTACCCTTGTGCGCGATAACGGCAAGGTTTTGCCGTTGAAATCGAAGGGAACAATCAAGGGCACGCTTCCGTATACGACGAAAGAGGAAACACACAACGATGTTGTCACTGTTGTGTTTTCCGATGATGTGCGCACCGAATCGGGGCGCGCCTTTGCGCGCGAACTCCTCTCGCGGGTTCCGGATGCCAACGTCATTTATGTCGATCCGCGAATTGCGCCGGGAATGAGTAACGAGGTGTTGAAGGCCGTAAACGAAGCTAAGGCCGTGCTGGCGGCGATCTATGTTGTTCCAACTGCGGGAAAAGTTGGAAATACGGTGGCGATGCCCGATACGACCAGCGCGTTGCTGGATCAAGTGCTGGATCGCGCCCGCAATAAGACTGCTGTGATTTCTTTGGGAAACCCGTATCTCGCAGCCAGTTTCCCCAAGATCGAGAATTACATGTGTACGTTTTCGAATGCATCGGTATCGGAAATCGCCGCTGTCAAGGCATTGTTTGGGGAAATCCCCATTCGCGGGCGGCTGCCGGTCAGCATTCCTAACGTTGCGCAGCGCGGCGCCGGCATCGAGCGCCCCGTCCAGGTTGCGAATGGAGGTTCTGTACATGCGCAGAAATAGTTTCCGTCGATTTGACGCTTCCGCCCTGACAATTCTGGCCCTTGTTTTTCTTACAACGGCGTGCAGTGTGAACGTGAAAAAGGAACCGAATGGCCAGGACAAGCAAGTCGATATCGACACCATCGCTGGCGGCATTCACGTGAGCAAGCAGGCTGATGTCTCGGATGTAGGCCTGCCGGTTTACCCGGGCGCAAAATTGAAGGAAGAAGATTCCGATGGCAGCGACAAGAGCGCGAACGTCAATATCTCGGGATTTGGATTTGGAATTAAAGTTATCGCGGTCGAATATAAGTCGGACGACGCTCCCACCAAGATTCTCGCTTTCTATCGTGACCAGCTGAAGAAATACGGGAATGTGATCGAGTGCCACACATCCAGCTTTAATGTGAACATGAGCACGAAACCGCACGGCTCCAATAACAATTCGGACGAACTAACGTGCGAAGGCAACAGCGGAAAGGATGTTGAACTCAAAGTAGGCAAAAAAAACGATCAGCACATTGTCGCCGTCGAATCGGAGGGTAAGGGTTCGAGCTTCTCGCTGGTCTACGTGCGCGCGCATGGCAAGCAAGCGGATATCTGAATTCTTGTCGCAAGCCAGGAGGGATCATGGCTCGTCTCACGTCACTTCATTTCATCATGGCAGCGGTTTTCTGTCTGGGATTTGCGTCGACTGAGTTGACGGCGCAAAATCAAAAACCCAGCGATCAGGACGATAACTTCGACGTCCGCAGCAATGTCGGCGACCTGCATCTCGGCAAGGATGCCGATGCCGCAAAGGCTGGCCTTCCCCTATATCCTGGAGCCCGGCCCAAACAGGAAAAGGACAACGATCCGCTGAACTTTGGAATTTTGACCCAGAGTTTTGGGTTCAAAATTGTGGTCGCGAAATACGAATCCGACGATGCTCCCGAGAAAATCCTGGCGTTTTATCGCGACAAGCTCAAAAAATATGGCAAGGTCCTCGAATGCCATAAAAAGAACGACAACTCTGGCTTTGACTTCGATGACGACCAGGGGCATCCCAAAGAGCTCAAGTGCGACGGTGACAATTCTGGTCCGGTCAGAGAGTTGAAGGCGGGAACCGAAGATAACCAGCACGTCGTTGCGGTCGAACCCGCGGAGGGTAAGAAAGGATCCACATTTACCCTCGTTTATCTGTACAAGCGCGGCAAACAGACCGACATCTAGGCCAAAATCGCACTACAACGCCACTGGAACGGACGAATCAGGGATGGGGTTTTGAGCGTTATCAGGATTTTTCTCCAACTGCGAAAAGCTGTTGCAAGCCAAAGTTCTTAGAGATAACGCAGCCACCACAGGTCCTTGCGCTGCTGTTTCAATTTCATAAACCATCGGCAGGGCAGAAAAAGCACAGCGACCGTAAGGAGCCACAAGGCGTAGATGAAAGGCAGCCCGTGACCATAATGCTGTGGGAGTAGGCGGAGCATCGGTCCTCCGTAGAGCAGCCATGCCGCCGGTTGGTGGAAGGCGAGAGCAGTGTAGACCGCCAGAGTATGAATGAAGAAAACATGGACGACGTAGTAAAAGAGCGGTACGCGACCGAACACCTGAAAGATACGGGCCACACCAGCGCTCGCCTTGATTCCACCCAGCCATGCCAGGACCATTAAAGAGGGTCCGAGGGTCATAAGCAGGAATTGCAAAGACGCAGGATACTTCAATGTATCGAAGAAAGAAATGACGGTCAGGGTTAGCGTTGCCCGCATCTTCCACCGGCCTGCGGAGTCCGGCGCCCAGGTTTGCATGTATTTGTGGCCGTTGCCATAAAGGTGAAAACCGCGCAGCAACAGGAAAACGATGGTCAAGATTGCGCCAATCCGCCAAACCGATCTCTCCCAGCCGTCCCTGCGCAGAAGAGCGCCGAGGGCGTAGCCGACCGCCATCACTCCCACCCACGGAATCAAGGAGAAGAGAACAAAAAACGGAATCTTGTGCGGCACGATCCAGATAGCGCCATGACCCTGCAAAATCACCCATAAGCCGCCGAATCCGTGCAGTGCAGCAGGATCAACCCAGTCGAACAGATTATGGGTGGCGATAATCAACGTGCCCACGGTCGCGACCCAGCGCAGGGGCAGGCGTATGAGAAACGCCATCGCGACCATAGACCATCCCAGCGCCCAGAGCACGCCAGCAAACCAAAAGGGAAAAGTGTAAGTCCAGGCGTAGGACATGACCGTGAGATCAAGAAATACAAGCCAAAGACCGCGTGTCCAGAAGAACTTCGAAAGCTCGCCGATAGACCTGCCTTGGGAGAGCGAAAGGTAGCCGCCTACACCCGCAAGGAGGAAGAATACCGGCGCGCAGAAGTGGGTGACAAACCTTGTAAAGAACAGCGGGCCTGTAGTTCGAGCCAGGACTTCAGGAGCGAACGCCACATTTGTAAAGTAGTCGCGCGTGTGGTCCAGGGCCATCAGGACCACGACGATGCCGCGCAGCACGTCAACGCAATCCAGCCTCGATGACAGGGCTTCATTTGCCCTGTACACGACTTCTTTGACCACTAGCACTCGCGGAATTGAGACACGTGTATCGGCCAAGTGCATCCCCTCACACGCCCCTTATGCCAGTAAGCCGAAACTAGCATGGGGAGCAGCGATACTTTGTGAATTCCGATATGGCCCAGTTACGGAAGTTTGAGCCTCTGTGTCCCTAAACCACGCTGTCGCTAGCAGGCGATAGCACTCAAAATCCACGGCGAGGGCAGTTTGCGCAATCGGAGGTTACGTCAACTACGTGGCCGCTGAATGCGAATGCCCAAGTCGAAGGGCTGCCTGTTTCAGGGGGCCCTCGCTAACCTCGCAAAGGAAAACTACTCAGGGATGCGGAGTCGGGGCCGATCTAAGGCCCATTTCGCCGCACCGCGACCGGAACAACCCAAACGTCTACGGCCTCCGGATTCAGCGTCGTTATTGCCTTTGCCTACCCGATTCAATACAGTGATTTCAACAGCCCTGCTGGTTTTCGCGCTGGGCCCGAACCCTTGGCTCATCGGAATCTGTCTTAAAATGGCCGTCCCTGATTCTTCGACAAATCGCGACACAGCGAAAGCCGTTGAACCATTGATACTGTCGACCTCGAAGGTCGACGATGCCCCGACGAGCACACCCTCCCAACGCAATAGTCCACGGGGATCTCTCTCCCCGACCGACACAGCCGAGCGCGAGCTGGACGCAGCCTTGCAGTTGTTGGCCGAGCGTGCACAGTACATTACTGGAGCCAGCGGAGCGGCAATTGCTCTTCGCCGCGGTCGGCACAATGACATGTTGTGCCGGGCCAGTGCAGGTGCGAGCGCGCCAGAACTGGGTACCTTGCTCTCTATGGAGTATGGCTTCACAGGCGAAAGTGTGCGCACGTGTCAGACCCTGTTTTGCAAGGATGCGCAGACCGATGGGAGAGTAAACCGCGAGGGCTGCAAGCAATTGGGAATTGCATCGGTGGTGGCCATGCCGATCCTCTCCGACGGGCGGGCGCTGGGAGTTTTTGAACTCTTTTCTGCCAAACCCGGCGCTTTCATGGAGCGTGATTTCGCAGTGCTCCGCCGCTTGGGTGAAATGGTGGAAACCGTCGTCAAGCATGCAGCGGCCTGCCAGGGTGCGCCGGTGCCAGACATTGCCGGTCAAGGCGCCGGCCGGGAGCAGCAAAAAGCCGAAGGCACCCAGACCATCCCACTGGAAACTTCGCTGTCCGAGGCCGAGACTGAAGCTCAGACGATATCGGCAAGCGATTCCAACAGCACAACGGATACGAATGCCGAGGCAACGCAGAAAACTGAACCTGACCGCAGTGCACCAAAGCCTTTTTACTGGTCAGTCGGGATGCAGGCAGAAGCTGCACAAGCCGCGGCCACCGAGATCGGCAAATCGATCCCTGTGCCGGCAGTGTTGCGGGATCTGAAAAAATGCCAGGCCTGCGGTTTTCCCGTATCGCAAGGACGAACATTATGTGTCGAATGTGAAGAGAAGCAGTGGCGCGGACAGCTTGGGGTTAAGTCAAACACGGTAACGGGAACCCTCGAAGCCCAGCGCGTTGTATTGCAAAACAATGGATCGCGGATTCTAAGCAAGGCAAATCCACCGGATTCGGAAACTGTTCAACCGCGTAACCCGGCAAGTCCTGCCGCGGCTGCCTCCGGTCGGTCGCCGGTTGCGGGCAGCGCAGTGCCAATTCCCGCTCGCGCCGCGTTGGAAAACCGTGACAGTATCGAAAACTCTACCTTGTTTCAGAGTCCATCTTCGCAATCCGAATCGTGGCTCGCCGCGCGCAAATTCGTTCTTATCGCATTGCTGCTGGTTGCCATGGTCGTCGCTGCCCTTGTTTGGATGCGGTGAGTCACATTGTTCCCGCCGTCCTCTTTTCACAAGCGAAGAACTGTTCCCGAAGATTACAATTTCGATTTCTTGCTTCGATATTCTTAGAGGACAACTATGCCAATCACGCACCTGCCGAGGCGTTGTCTCGTGTTGCTATTGCTTGTTGCAGCGGCTTCTGCTCAGAATTCCGAGCAGCGCACGGCGCACTACCTCGATTCCATTCGCAAGCAGCCGCCATTGTTGCTCGCTTTCCTGCATGAAATGCCAAAAGGCGGAGATCTCCACAATCACCTGGATGGCGCCATTTATGCCGAAGACCTCGTGGACTTTGCAGCCTCAGGAGGGCTTTGCGTTGATCGAACTTCTACCCGGCTGCTCGCTCCGCCCTGTGATCCTTGCGAGAGCTATACCGCCAAGCCGGCCGCGGCGTGCGCCTATGGCGATCAGGTGCTTTACAACCAGATGATCGACGCATGGTCGATGCGCAATTGGACGCCGGGCGAGGAGTCTGGACACGACCATTTTTTCGCAACCTTCGAAAAATTTGGGTTGGCCTCGCACACGCATGTGGCCGAGGCAATTGCCGCAGCTACCGATCGCGCCGGTATGGACCGTCTGCAATACGTTGAGTTCATGCATACTGCCGATGCCGGAGCAGCGGGAGAACTGGCTAAAAAAGTTCCGTGGGATTCCGATTTCGCAAAGATGCGAAACGCCCTGCTGGCCGCCGGCATGAAAGATGTCGTGACAGAAACGAGCAAACGTCTCGCCGCCGATGATGCGCACGCCCGCGAAATCCTAAAGTGCAGTACCACCGAGGCCAGCCCCGGATGCGGAGTAACCGTGCGCTATTTATATCAGGTGCTGCGCGGCCTTCCGCATGACATTGTTTTTGCTCAGATTCTGCTGGGGTTTGAATTGGCGTCATCCGATCCGCATTTCGTGGGCCTGAATCTTGTTATGCCTGAAGATTGGTACGTGCCCATTCACGATTTTAATGAGCACATGGCGATGCTCGACTATTTGCATGGCGTCTATCCCAA
>JASIEN010000255.1 GCA_030045935.1 Candidatus Sulfotelmatobacter sp. | reverse complement strand
AACCCCGAGGGGCATCCCGGAAGGGACCGAATCGCCTCCTGGCGACGCACTATGCAGAAAACCTGGCTACTTCACACCTAGCTCAACCCGCCGAACCGCCGTATGCGGACCCGCATGTACGGTGGTGTGGGAGGGGAGGACGAGCGATCGTCCCCCCTATCCCGATTAATGACCGCTCCCCATTTCCACGTTTCTATGGCAGGTAATAACGGAATGACATGAAGGCCATGCCGTCGATGCCATGCGGTTCGAGCCCGTGGACTTCGTCGGCCCAAGTGGCTCGGTTTACGTAAGAGAACTGCGGACCCCACTGCACACGGCCCCGGGGACCGTTGTAGAAGCGATACCAGAAGCCGATGGTTCCTTCGGTGAGGGCGCGAGTGTCGGCGGTGCAACTGCCAAGCGAGCCGGGAAGGAACCCACCGCTGCCCGGGAGAGTCTCGGTGTAGCAACCGCTATTGCTGAATTGCGGCGATCCATAACCCACATACTTGCCGGAAATGGGGTCGAAGCTAGAGGCGCGTCCGGCGTATTCGGTGCCCGCATTGAGGTAAACGTCGAGCTTGGGGCCATGCCACTCGAGCGTGGCCAATCCCTGATAGCTGCGAATCAGATCGAGAGTGCCGTCACCATGGGCCAGGTCGCCGTAGACTGCAGTGTCAGGCAGACCACCAGTGCCGTAGCGGCCTATTCCGCGACCAGTAAGACCATGTAATCCGAAGTCGAGGTGCTTGCTGAGAAATGACCAGCGGACGTTTGCGCCGATCCCGCCGCCGTTTCGCGAGCTGTTGTAAGCGCCCAACACGCTGAGGCTCGACGAACCTTCGCAAGTGGCTCCAATAGCGATCTCTTCGCAGGGAAAAACGCGGTCGCGGAAACGGCTGTAAATGCCGAAGACTTCGTAATGGCCGAAGCCCGGTTCGAATACGACCTTTGCGATGAGGTCCGCCGACGGGTTGAAGGAATAGGGAGCAGCGGGAGCACAGGTGGTGACAAGAGTCGTGGTATTGGTCGTGCAAGCGCTGAGCAGAGCATTGTAAAGTCCGCCGCCGGTCCCGGCCGAACCCACCAGGAAGTTGGCGGCGTTGTTGTGCGAGGTAAGAGTAGCCTGCGCATTCTCCGCCGACACTCCAAACCACAGTTTATTGTCGAAGTTCTTGACCAGGCGCACTCCGAATTGCCGCGCCCAACTGAACCCAACGGTGTACTGTGGGTCGATGGTCAAGGGAGTCGCTTCCGTGCGGTTGTCCATACCATGTTTGGTTTCGGTCACTAGGCTCCACATCTGCCCGCCGGTGAAGCTCCAGCCATTATCGAAATAGGCTTGGCCCCACGCCTGCCGTTGACGAAGCGTATAGCTGTTGCTCTGGTTGTTATTGGAGGTGGTGCCCGAGGAGAGGAAGTCGGTCTCCACATAGCCCGACAACTTGACCATGCTGAGCCTTCCTTCGGCCAGCAGCGAGACGCGGGACTGCCGCCCGGAGCCGAAGAACTCCGCCAATGTGGTCTGCGAAGCACCGGGCATGGTAAGCGAGTTAAATGGAGTGTTGATGTCGGCGCCCAAGGCTCTCTGCCGGCGAACCGCTTCGGCCGCCAGGAAACCACCCGGTGTAATGGTGACGCCTTTGAAGTGAATCTCTGTCGCCGGCTGGGAAGCGGTCTTCTGCGTCTCCTGCAGGGTCTGCACGGTATTTGCTATCCCCAGCTTAAGGTCCGACACGTCGCTCTTGAGCGCGGTAACTGTCTGCTGGTCCTGCATGCTCGCCGCTTGGGCCGCATCCGCTTTTCCGGCTGCGTCGCCGGCTGCAGCTTGCGCCTGCTGCACGGCTTGATCTCTATGGTGCAGCTCCGCGCGGAGTTGATCAATTTCCTGTTGTTGCTGCTGCAATGCTGCCTGCTGTGCCGCGATCGCCTGGCGCAACGCCTCCACGTCCGCTGCCGTGACAGCAGATTTTGTCTTCTTTATTTTAGACGATTCGGGGGTCTGGGCGGCTACGGCTGTTGCCAATAAAATAATTGCACACACCTTCCATGCTGCACTCATGCATCCTCTCCTTTTTTCCTTAGGAATAGAAAAGTCTGATGTCGCGGTAGCCCAGTTCACCAGCTCGATGGTTTACCGTAGAGGTGACGATTGCCCGATCGTTGGTGGGAAAGTCGGACTGAATTTTGCCAGAATCGCTGAAGCAGTTCGCGTACATCGCGTCCGGAGATATCGAGCCTGCTCTGATCACCGTGGTCTGCCCAACCAATAAAAGAGCCGCAATTGCACAGACCAAGCGCGACACGATTTCGCGCATTGCAGGAAAATTCCTCCTTCGGATCGATGCCTATCGTTTTATCGGCACAGTATTACAGGACTGTTACAAGCAAGTGAAATTCTGGTGAATGGCGGGGATTGGCACGAAGATCTGCGAGGACCAAATCACGAGAACCTGGCTCTAGTGCTGGTTTGTATTGAGTGCTTCCAAAGCGGTACGTGCAGGGCTGAACTGGGGGTTCAATTCGAGCGCCTTTTGATATGCCGCTCGCGCTTCAGGAAACTGATCTGCTTCTTCGTAGAGTAATCCCAGGCGCCAGAAGAGGAGCGGATCCCCGCTTTGCGCGATCGTCGCGGAAAGTTCACGCAGCATTTTGTGGACTTCATAGGGATCGAGGCTGAGAGCAATGCGCAGCTGCTCGCGTGCGTGCGCATAATCTTCCATCCTGCTATAGGCGAAAC
>JASIEN010000254.1 GCA_030045935.1 Candidatus Sulfotelmatobacter sp. | reverse complement strand
GCATCCCATTTCCTATTGCGAAACCAGTCGTCGCGGCCCATATGTGGAATGAAATTTTAGCGGCTGCGGTCGTATTTGGCGAAAGATCTCCGTTACACTCATCGGGCCAGTCGCCCTCGGTAAGGCACCAACTCCCCGGAACACGATAGACTTATTAGCAAGGCCATCCGAAGCACGATGACGAAAACCTCGAAGCTCGCCGAATCCTACCGCATCGACAACGGCAAACATTTCCGCCTGAAAGACTACGATCCCGCCGATACCGGCCCGTTTCATTCCAAAGAACATGCGCAACAGCGACTAGAAAAAGACATAACGCGCATGCAGGAACTGCAGGACATGCTTTACGCCCAGGACCGCTGGGCACTGCTGCTCATCCTGCAGGGAATGGATGCCGGGGGGAAAGATGGCACCATCAAGCACGTCATGTCGGGCGTGAATCCGCAGGGATGCGAGGTTCATTCATTTAAGGAGCCGTCGGCCGAGGAACTCGAGCACGATTTCATGTGGCGCACGAGCGTACGACTCCCTGAGCGCGGCCACATCGGCATATTTAATCGCTCTTACTACGAAGAAGTGTTAGTAGTCCGCGTGCATCCCAAAATTCTTGATAGTGAGAAGCTGCCACCCGAATTGTTCACCAAGCGCATTTGGCAGGAGCGCTTCGAGGATATATGCGCCTTCGAGCGTCACATGGCGCGCAACGGAACTGTCATCCGTAAATTCTTTCTTCACCTTTCGAAAAAAGCACAGAAGGAGCGCTTCCTCGCGCGCCTGGATGAGCCGGGGAAAAACTGGAAATTTTCTGCCGCCGACATTCACGAACGTCAATATTGGGACGATTATCAGAATGCCTTCGAAGAGATGATCGCCGCTACCAGCACGCGGCACGCTCCCTGGTACGTGATTCCCGCGGATCACAAGTGGTTTGCTCACCTCACCGTGGCAGCTGCAATTGTCGAAACGCTGGGAGATCTCAAGCTCTCGTATCCGAAAGTCGGCGCGGCGAAACGCAAAGAGCTAGCGGCCGTGCGCAAAGAGTTGGAGAAGTAAGCTAGCAACTTCCCGGCGCTTGCCTCAGTGTTCCCTCTGTGGTTAAGGGTTTTCGGACGCCGCAGCGCTTTCCATTCCGCCCGTTCCGCATTAACATAGCAACGTTCAATTTTTGTATTCTTCCATCTTCTACCAATAGGGGCCCAATCATGCAATGCGAAATGCTTTGTCGAACTTCGTATGGAGCTGCTAAATCGATTCACTGGCTGTCATTCATGGCACTCACAATACTCCTGTGTGTGTGGTCAGTTGCGCAGACCAAGCCCGAGCGCCAGTCGAAAGTCGCCAAGGCCGCTCAGACTTCCCAGCCAGAGAACAAACCTGCCGCCGACCAAAAGCAAGAAGATGAATCGAGCAAGCCCGAAGACAAACTGTTCAAGGGCATGAAGTACCGCCTCATCGGCCCCTTCCGCGGCGGTCGATCTCTAACCGCGGCCGGCATCCCGGGCGACCCAACTACATATTATTTCGGTGCAACCGGCGGCGGCGTTTGGAAGTCGACCGACGGTGCCATGACCTGGTCGCCGGTGTTTGACAAAGAAGACACGGGCTCCATCGGCAGCCTCGCCGTCGCCGGCTCTGATCGCAACATTATTTATGTCGGCACCGGTGAAGCTTGCATCCGCGGCAACATTTCTCAAGGCGACGGCGTGTACAAATCCATGGACGCCGGTCACACCTGGAAGAACGTCGGTCTGCGCGACACTCGTGCCATCGGCAAAGTCATCATCAACCCGAACAATCCCGACGTCGTCTTCGTTGCCGCCCTTGGCCATCCCTACGGTCCCAACGCTGAGCGTGGTATTTTTCGCACCACCGACGGCGGCAAAACCTGGGACAAGGTTCTCTACAAAGACGAAAACACCGGCGGCGTTGACGTCGCTTTCGACCCGCGCAACCCCAACGTCCTATTCGCCGCACTGTGGCAGGCTCGCCGCACTTCATGGAATCTCAACGACGGTGGCCCCGGCTCGGGCCTTTATCGCTCCGCTGACGGCGGCTCGACCTGGAAGCGCCTGGAAGAGCACGGCCTGCCGAAAGGTCCGTACGGCCGCATCGGCATCGCCGTCGGCGCCAACTCTGACCGCGTCTACGCGCTCATCGAAGCACGCAATCCCAATGGCGGACTCTATCGCTCCGACGATGGCGGCGAGAACTGGGAGTTCGTCAATCCCAGCCACAGCCTCTGGCAGCGCCCGTGGTACTACATGCACATCTTCGCCGATCCGAAGGACGAGAACGTCGTCTACATAATGGACGTCGAGACCTTCAAGTCCACCGACGGCGGGCATCTCTTCAACAAAGTTCACGTCCCACATGGCGACAATCACGGACTCTGGATTGATCCCAAAGACACGCGCCGCATGATCGCCGCCAATGACGGCGGCGTGACCGTTACGCTCGACGGCGGCAAGACCTGGACGCGCGAAGACAATCAGCCAACGGCGCAGTTCTATCACGTGATTACCGACAACGAGACTCCTTATCGTGTCTACGGATCACAGCAGGACAGCGGCACCGTCGCCATCTCCAGCCGCAGCGACGACGGCTCCATCGACATTCGTGACTGGTACGACGTCGGCGGAGGCGAAGCCGGCTATGTCGCCCCTTACCCGCCCGATCCCAACATCGTCTACGCCGCCGATTATCAGGGCACCATCACGCGTTACGATCGCCGCATCGGCCAGGTCAAGTCGATCACCGAGCAGCCCGAGCTTTCCGATGCTCACGGCGCATTCGCCATGGAGCACCGCTTCCAGTGGACCGCTCCTGTCGTGATCTCGCCGAACGACCCCAACACGCTCTACCACGGCGGCGAGCGCCTCTTCAAAACCACCGATGGTGGGGTGCACTGGCAGGCAATCAGCCCCGACCTCACGCGCAACGACAAGATCAAGCAGCAACCCTCCGGCGGCGACATCACGCTCGACGACACCGGTACAGAGTTTTACGACACCATCTTCACGGTCGCCGAATCGCCAATCACGAAGGGGCTGATCTGGGTCGGCACCGACGATGGCCTGATTCAGCTCACGCGCGATGGAGGCAGCAACTGGTCGAACGTCACTCCCAAAGATATGCCCGAGTGGAGCCGCGTCAGTCTTGTCGAAGCCTCGCCCTCTGATGCCGGCACTGCCTACGTAGCCGTCGACCGCCACCAATTCGACGACCTCAAGCCCTACATCTATAAAACCTCTGATTACGGCAAAACCTGGACGAAGCTCGTGAACGGCATCCCTGATGGCAGTTTCGTGCGCGCCGTGCGCGAGGATCCCAGGAAGCGCAACCTGCTCTACGCCGGAACCGAAGCTGGCGTTTACGTCTCATTCAACGACGGCGCCGATTGGCGTCCGCTGCAACTGAATCTTCCGCCGACGCCGGTGCATGATCTTGTCGTCAAGAACAACGATCTCGTCGTGGCAACCCACGGCCGCTCGTTCTGGATTCTCGATGACGTCAGTCCTCTGCGCCAGTTCACCGATGAAATCGTCAAAGCAGACATGCATCTCTACACGCCCGAAGTCGCGTACCGCATTCAGGCGGGCGTAAGTGGCTGGTGGATGGAGCACGGTTCGAAGCTGCGTGGCCAGAATCCTCCGGCAGGCGCAGTCTTTTATTATTACCTGAAAGATGCGCCCAAGAAGGACACGGAAACGAAGATCGAAATCCTAGATGCTTCCGGCAAAGTCATTCGCAAGTACTCCAGCGCCGAAACCGAGCCGCTCGACGAGCCGCGCTTGCCCGACGACAAGAGGCCGGAGAAAGAAATCAAAGCCGATGCCGGCCTCAACCGTTTCGTCTGGGATTTGCGCTATGAAGAAGCGCATCACGTTCCCGGCTACTATCTGTGGGAATACGGCTCTGGCGCTCACGGTCCCGTCGCAGTTGCCGGGCAATATCAGGTGCGGCTGACCGTTGGAACGCAAACGCAAACTGCGCCATTTGAACTCAAGCTCGACCCGCGCGTCCACGTCAGTCAGGCCGATCTTGAGGCGCAGTTCAAGATGCTCGTGGGAGTTCACGAGATGTTGAACAATGTGTACGACGCGGTCAATCAGATTCAGGATGTGCGCTCACAGGTTGCAGGGCTCAAGCACCGCCTGCCTGAAAACGCCAGCACCAAACCGATCTCGAACGCCGCCGACGAGCTAGAGAAAAAACTGGCGGCGGTGCGCGATCAGTTCATCAATCTCACCATCAGCGCGAATGAAGATTCGCTGGCCTATCCTCCACAAATCGATGCCAAGCTGGCGTTTCTTGCCATCGACGCAGGCAGCGCCGACTCTGCCCCAACAGAAGCCGAGCAGCTTCAGTACGAGAAACTGAAGCGACAAAGCGCCGAAATGCTCGCCAAATGGGACGACCTGCAAAAGCATGACTTGGCCGACTTCCGCAAACTGACTTCGGAGAGCAACCTGTCGACGGTGGTCGTTCCGCCTCCAGGCCAGGCGACGGAAGCAGAGCAAGTCGAAGGGCACGAAGAAGAAGAGTAGACGAGCGAGCACAAAGGGGGAGAGCAAGAAAACGGGCTCTCCCCTTTTTTGTCATTCCGGCGCGCGAGCGCAGCAAATGGGGCACCCTGTCCGGATGACAGGCGCCTAAGGGACGCGTTGTACGCGGCCCTAAAGGCCGCTCTTCCACCGTCGGGATGACGCCGCACAGGCGGTTCGGCCGAACAGAAAATCTCGGCGGCTGCCTCAACCCTCCGACTTAGCTTAGGCAGTTTCGCGGATGCGGTGTCCTCTTCTGTGCTGCCGAGCAGGTATGCCAGCCGCCATGTGATTGCGGTCACAGACAGCCGGCCGGTTTCGTTTGATAGTTAACTCAAACAAAAGCTGTAGCAACGCTCGGAATCCCTTGATAGCAGTGGTGTGTTTTGCTGGTTTTTCCTGGGGTACCGCGGACGAAAGGCGCTCACTTGATCGAGAAGAGAGAGTTCCCAATGGAAGAAGTTGAACGATGCGGAATCCGCGCGCAGAACAGGATTCGCAAGTCCAACGACCTGATTCGACAAAGCAACATATTGCAGGCGCAGACTGCAGCTTTACTGAGCAAATCCGAGAAGATCGAGTGCGGAGCCGTCAAGCCGGCTGAGGTTCGGGCAAAGTTGCTGGCAGAGAGCCGCAATCCGACACTGGAATTGTTGGTCGACACGGCCCTGCGAATCACCGATGCGGAGATGGGCAACCTCCAACTTTTCGATCCCGAAACCGGCGCTCTGCACATCGCGGCGCAATATGGATTCCGGCGGGAATTTCTCGACTATTTCGACAGCGTCCATGCAGGAGAAGGCGCATGTGGGCAGGCGTTTAAGACTGGGGGAAGAATCATTGTGGAGGACGTTACCGAGAGTGCAATTTTCCGCGGCACGCCGGCTTTGGAAGTGCTGCTCGATGCCGGAGTGCGTGCCGTGCAATCGACTCCGTTGATTGCCCGGTCAGGCGCCGTCCTCGGCATACTCTCGACCTACTGGTCTTCGCCACATCGCCCCAGTCAGCAAGAGTTAGTGCAACTCGACCTGTTGGCCCAGACGGCCGCCGACTGCATGTAGAGCGCCGGTCACGCGCAGTTCAAGGCAAAGCGATTCTAAAGAAACGGGGCGAGCTCACGCCCGCCCCTTCAGGTCTTCCTTTTCCTTACGCGGCGGTTTTTTTTGTCCGCACTGGAGGCGACTGTGCCGCCGGCTGGGACGCCGGCTGCCCCGCAAGTGCTGCCAGTAACTGCGCGCCAATCGGGCTCCCTAATCCAGTGCAAGGATCCCAACCCGGCCCGGCACTGAATGCACCGTTGTTGCCCTGGGTGATGTCATTGAATCCCGCCGACTCTACTGCTTGTGTATAGATCTGCGGGTTCAGATAGCCTACTGGTTTCTGGGCAACCGCGTTCATGAGGGCCACTAATCCGGCCCACAACGGCGCTACCGCGCTGGTCCCGCCAATAACAGTGCTCTGCCCATCGACCAGCACGTTGTAGCCAGTGTCGGGATCCGCGTCGCCTGCCACATCCGGCACTCCGCGCCCATTCTCAGAGGCGTTCGGATCCTGGATACCCAGATTCTGCTGGTACGATGGCAGCGTGAAAACGCTGCTGAATCCACCACCTCCTGCTCCTCCATTTGGCAAATCGTTCCATACGCTTTCGCTGACGATTTGCCCGCCTGAGGCCTGCAGGCTGGTTCCGCCGCAGCCCAGGGCAAACGGGTCCGAAGCCGGGAAGTCGACGTGGTTGGCGCCGTCATTGACTCCATCCGCCGAGCCGTTATCCCCCGACGCCACGCAAACTGTAACTCCGATCGCCGCAGCGCCCTGGAAAGCTTCGTCGAAGTTGGTGAGCGCTTGCTCGGTCCATTGCGACTCCGCAGAACCCCAGCTGATTGAAATGACCGATGGCTGGTTCGTGTTGTCGTGTACTGCGGTAGTGATGGCATCCAAGAACCCACGATCGGTGTTCGGGGCGAAGTACACCACGATCTTGGCGGCGGGCGCGACCGCTCCCACCACTTCAATATCGAGCATCACTTCGTCGTCGGCTCCATTGGGATCACCGGGGCTGTTCTGACCTCCGTCCACAGAAACTGAAATGACCTGCGGGACGGGAGTGATGCCGAGCGAGGTGAAATACGTGTTCAGGTCGTCGAGCGAGAATCCTCCGCCCAATTCGATGATGCCCACGCATTGCCCATTTCCGTTGCCCTGGGGGAAGTCGTAAAGCTGGGCGACCTGGTTGGGATCAAACGAGTTGGTTGAGGCATGCGCTTTTACTTTTCCGCTTGGCTGGAGACGCCGAAAGTGGGGTTCGGCCTGCCTCCGGTTGTCCAGGCCGAATACACCTCGAATAATGTTCGCGTATTCACCGGGGACGCTGATCGCGCCCTCGCGGCCGCGGAAATCTCCCTCTGGATGGCTGTATTCTTTCAATTGAACATTGAACGCTCTCTGCATGTCTGCCACGGTTCCCGAGAGCACCACGGTGCGGCGAGCCAGGTCGCTCTGCTGCACGTGCAGGTTGTATTCCTGGGCAAATTGCTGGATTTTCTGCAGATCGGCTGGGTCAGCACCATACGCAGTTTCAAAATCCTTGCGCGGAATGTGCTTGAACCCGGGTTTTTCGAGTGCGCTTTTGAACTCCTTGCGTTGAGCTTCCGCCTTGGAACGGAGACGGATGGAAACTTCAATGACTTGGTCCGGATGCGAATTTTGGATCAGGCGTGCACCGCGGAT
>JASIEN010000253.1 GCA_030045935.1 Candidatus Sulfotelmatobacter sp. | reverse complement strand
ATTTCCCGGTGCTGCTGCTTTTCGTCACTCCTTTTCCAAATCGATCGAGAAGCGCAGCTTCATCACGTAGCTCGAGGGGTTCTACCTGGGCGTAACGTGAAATACGTTTCACATATTCGGCGGTCAGCGCCTGGATCGCAGGCTCTTTCGTTTTTCCGATCCACGCAATTGTGATCTTCACGGCAGACGATCGCTTGTGTTCCAGTCATACCTGGTCACGGGCTAGCCTGTCCTGCGGTGAGAAGTAACCGCACGCGTTCGCGAGGTCGTTTTCATCTTGATGGGACTTCGTGTCTTCGTCTTCGTCTTCGATTTCAAATCAGACGGCTCCAGCCTTTTCGCCGTCTTCCACAGGCGCTCGAGATCATAGAACCTGCGCGCTTTTTCTGAAAAAACGTGGACGACGAAATCCACATAGTCCACCAGGATCCAGTCCGCCTGTCTATATCCTTCCACCTGTGTTGGCCGCACGCCAGCATTTTTCAGGCGCAGTTCTACTTCGTCGGCAATGGCCTGCACCTGCTTGGGATTCGTTCCGCTGCACAAAACGAAGTAATCGGTAAACGCTCCCGATCCCTTTCCCATCTCTAATATGGAAATTTCTTCAGCTTTTTTGTCGAGGCAGGCCTGAATGGCCGCGGAAACTTGCTTCTTCAACTCGGATTTTTTCATGCAGGATTCAGTCGCTGATCGCTTTTCGTTGGTCGTTGGGCATCAGTGGTTGGTTTGGCACGCACCAGCGAAGTTCATTGTAAATGAGGGCATGGCTGTGCGTTTCTGGGGGAAAGTGCTGCTTGGAATTCCGTCAAGGCAAACCAGAGGAGCCAATGCCCGATCCCATGACACAAGAATCGTGCGGTGCTCTTAACACTGGCAACCTTATGCGAGACTCAGTGGTTGGTCGCAGGCGTCACATTGACCAGCATGTTCGGCCGCAGGTTCAGGGTCTCGATGGTTATCTTGGAAATCAGACCATTCACGGTCTCGGGAAGATCCCCGTCAGCGCGCTCATCCAGAATCGCCGATAGGTTTGCCCGCGGCCGGAGCCGCACGTAGCGTGGAACATTCCCACCGACCACCAACCGGTACCAGAGCGTCTCGCCGTGCAGTTCTGATTGCCCGGCAGCAAGTGCGGCCTCAAACGCCATGCCGGAGCCGTACTTGAGTTCCACGGTCGTGTACTCGGCCAGTGCAGTTGGAGTGGGCATTCCATTGCCGCGCGAGAGCGAAGGCAGAAACTGGTAAATCGCATTCCCCGTGAATTCAACGTGGGGCAGCAGGTTGATGTCCGCGTCCCGCCAGTCTTCGGCTGGTGAAACCGGATTACTCAGTTCGGCGGCTGTGTGCCCGAAGGTCGCGTAAATGATCCACCGCTGCCGTTCCGTGGATGCCCCGACGGAATAGCTGTACCAGTTGAATGGATCTTTAGCCTGGCGGTGCCACTCCAGGTGCCGGACATACCCGGCCTCCAGGTCAACGCTATGCCGTTCGTCGAGCGCGCGCATGATCCCTATGAGTGCATACGGACCGGGGGCCTGAGTGCTCTGCTTCGTTTGCGAAATGAGCAGCGCCGGCAGCAAAGTGCCGAGAAGAATTTCCGCGCCAACAATCCTGATCCAGCGATTCACGATTTTTCCTCCAGCCAGTGCAATTTTTCGGCTACAAGCCTGCTGTCGGAGACAATGCTAGAGATGCAGGACGGGCAATTTGCGACATAGATACGTCGAAATGCGCCAGTCCGTTGGCGATCCGCTCATACAGGTCAGCGGACCGGCTCCGAAGATTGAGCTCTGCTGGGTCGCGTAGTGAACGCAATCCAAATTCCATGAGCCTGCAAGGCCGGAATGAGAACGGATCTCCCCCAGGGTCTAGCGCGGGCAGGCACTCCGGCAATACCGTTTCGATCGAGAACGGACCTTAGCTGCTTCATATCACGGATCTCGATGGTAACTCCCATGATTGCCGGCCCTCTTTGCTCCAGAAATTCTGCCGTTGGGCCTGCGCCGTGGGCCTCGAGCAATAACACGGATGCTTTTCCCAAGGAAATTTCAACTCCTCGGGCATGGAGGGCTTTGATGGTGAATTGGCGGCCCGACTGGAACCCCAGCTCTTGGAATCGCCTCACAGCGTCGTCGATATTGCTCAGGGCAACCCAGACGGAGGCGAGTCGACAAGCCGAGTTGGGTTGGTTCTTCAGTGCCGACGCCAGCTGAACTTGTTCCGGCGTTCGCGTGCGGGGTGGATATTCGATGAAGAAGGCTTCGACCGGCAATTGAGTTTCGTCGAGATTAAGGATGCGATAGAGTGCATTAGGTTCACTGCTCTCATGGGTCGTGACATTGCGTTGCCGTAGATCGTTCGCGGCTTGAGTAATGGACGGCGTTCGCAACGCAAAAAAGACGGCGCCTTCATGGGCTGCCAAGAATTCCGCGCGTCGCAATGCTGAAGCTCCAACGGCTGTTTCGCGGGTCACGCTCAGGAGTTCGAGGTACCCGGACTCGAAGAAAATTCCGGCACTGCGCGCGCCATCAGGGAACGTGTTGCCGGGGTGGACTTGAAACCCGAGCGCTTCCGAGAAGAACCGCGTTGCCGCGTCGAGATCACGCACGAAAATCCCGACATGGTCCAGGCTCGTTTCGTTCATCACCGGAGCTGGTTCGGCGCTGTTCGAGTGTCGAGAGAAAAGAGGCCATGGCTCGAACGCGTGGGCGGCGGTGGCTACGACCATGGCTAGCATCACGAGCTTGACGGTTCGGGTCGATGACTCCATAACCCCATCTGCTGCAATCGAGGGATCAACACCCGGGTGCCACACTGCTCCACCCAAGAGTATAGCGATGAAAGGCCGACGATTTGCGACATTGATCCGTCGAAGTCGGCCATTTCAATCTTGAGACTTGCCAAGAATTTCAGGTTCGCGCCATAGTTAGCAAAGTTCAGTCAGTCGAACTTAGCTGGCCAAACTATGCCGGTCACCACCGAGAATTCTGTTGGGCGTCGGCACCCCTCGCGCCGCCGGATCATGGTGGTCGTCGTACCGCCCGTCGACGAGCTTGATCTTGTTGGGCCTCTCCAGGTCTTCCACTCGGTGAATCGCCTCGCGGCCAGAAAAATTTATGAGATTAATGTGGTTACTAATACTGAAAGTCTCTCTGTCGCCGGCGAGGGTGGGGTGCTGACTTTCGTGGCCAAGCAACACTTCAGCAAGATCGAGGTCCCTTGCGATTCAATCCTTCTTGTTTGCGGGCTGAAAAGCCGCTCGGTCCGTGACGCGGTACTCTCCGCCTGGCTTAAGAGAATTGCGAGCGAAGTGCGCAGGCTAGGGGCCGTCTGCGTGGGCGCGTTTCTGCTTGCTGAGGCGGGACTACTGAATGGACGAACCGCAACTACACATTGGAGGTTCGGCCGGGAAATGGCAAGCCGCTTTCCCGCTGTCCGCGTACAACACGATCCGCTCTGGGTCAAAGACGGAAACATCTACACGTCAGCAGGTATTTCCGCGGGCATCGATCTCGCGCTGGCTTGGGTGGAGGAAGATTGCGGATCCGGTCTGGCGCACGAGGCTGCGCGTGAGTTGGTGTTGTTTTTGAGGCGTCCGGGTGGGCAGCCGCAATTGAGCGTTTCCCTGGCCTCGCAGGCCTCGGAGATGATGTCGATTCGCGAACTCCAGATCTGGATTGCCGAACATCTGCAGACGAAACTATCGGTAGATGATCTTGCCAGCCGCATGTCGATGAGCGTGCGGAACTTTGAGCGCGTTTTTACCCGCGAGGTCGGTACGACTCCATCGCAGTACGTGCTTCAGGTGCGGGTGGAGGCGGCGCG
>JASIEN010000252.1 GCA_030045935.1 Candidatus Sulfotelmatobacter sp. | reverse complement strand
ATGAAGATGGAGACCGTGGAGCACTTCGCCCAGATCGCACTCGTCACGCATCTTCTTGGCAAGCAGCAACCGTTGTCGGGAGTCGAAATCGAAAAGCTGATTTCAGCCCGCACGAAATACTTCGGAAAGATGCCGGCATCGTTAATGCCGGTCCTCATAACAAGTTCCCCGGAAAAAGCAAGCTAAGCGCCAACGATGAATCAGGTCGGGACAGCCGCTCTCAGCCTGCCCTACTTATCTTCACTCCCCTCCAATCCGAAACCTGAACCCTGCCCGAAAATTTACCGGTAGGGCCGGATACCCCACAACCTCGTTGTATCTGCGGTCCAGCGCATTCTGCACATCCGCGTACGCCGTCACACGCGAATTAAGCGCATACCATCCTCCAAGGTCGACGCGCACATAACCCGCGGCATGATTGATGCCAAGTCCATCGAAATCTGAATCAGGACGCCGTCCAATAAAACTGCCTGCCAGGTTCGCGCTCCATTTCGCTCCCAGATAGCTCAATAATGTTGTCGCCGAGTGCTTCGGCCGGCGCAGCAACGGGTTGCCCGCCTGGTAAAATGGCTCGCAAAAATTTACCGCTGTGCACAACGGTGCCTCTAGATACTTGGTCGACAAATTCGTGTAGGAAGTGTCCAGCAACAGCTTTTTCCCAATCTTCCCTTGCAGCTCAATTTCCGCCCCTTGCGCCAGCGATTCCTGCACGTTGAAAAATTCTCCCAGGCTGCCGGGCGGAAATCCCTGATAGGTCTGCTGATTGGTTCCGTATTCAATCTGATCGTGGAATATATTGTGGAAATAAATTGCGTTGAACGCCCATTTTCCTTCCAGCAACTTTTGTTCAAATCCCGCCTCGTAAGCGCGCGTCCGCTCCGGTAACAACCCCGGATTGGCCGCGTAGAAGGGAAGGTTGGCAAATGTCTGGTACAGCGCCGGCTCCATGAATCCCTGCGCGTAAGAAAATCGTAATCGGGTTCCAGAGAAAAATTCCCCGCCTCGCAGCGCCAGAAAAGTCAACGCCACTCGCGGCACACCGGTATTGCCGAACAGGCTGTTATGAACAAATCGCCCTCCAGCAACTGCCGACAATCTGCGCCACGTGACCTGTTGCTGAAAATACGCGTCCTGCTCCAGCCGCTGTCCGAAAGTTTGTGAGCCAACAGCACCCACAAATCCCACTTCATTTTCCAGCCGGTAACCGAATGTTGAGTGGGTCCAACTGCGCTCGGAGTAATCTCCTTGGTATTCAAACCCGGGACGGTTGATATCGTTATATGTGTGGCCGGGAAAGGAATCGTAGCTGGCAGGGTTACTGTTCAGGTTGATGTCGTTGTAGCGATAAAGCGAGTCAAACGCAGTCAGCCGATGTTGCCATCCTGAAGGGGTCGCCACCGTAAGCTCTGTGCTGCCGATGATGGTATTCAGTTGCGCCGTCTCGCTGGGATCAGGCGCCAGCAACGGGTCGCCGTTGAAATCCCACTCTCCCGGCACACCCGTGTGACTATTCGAATGCCTGACGCGCACGCGCAGCGCGACGCGATCGCTCAGAGCCGCGCCCACATTCGCTCCCTCGAGCGAATCTGAGTATGCATCGTTGATCCCGAACCCATTCGTGTTGAACTGATCGCCAAAAAAGTTATAATCAAACTTCCCTCGCGCCCCTGAAAGCGCCGCGTAGCCGTTGGCGGTAAAAAAATTCCCTCCATCGGCGCCGAAGCGCAGTTCTGGAACTGGCGTGCTTCCGGTTCGTGTCCACACCTGCACCACGCTCGTCATGGCATCGGATCCATAGAGCGTGCTTTGCGCGCCACGGAGAAATTCCACGCGATCAGCCTCGGTCAGCGGCAGCGTTCCAAAATCGAAAGTCTCTCCCGGATTGTCGACGGCAACGCCGTCGACGATCACCTTGTTGTAAGTTGACTCACCACCGCGTACAAACAGCGAAGAAATGCCTCCTCGCTGTCCAGCCGTATTGATCACTGCGCCGGGAAGAAAACGCACCGCATCGTCGGCAGCGATCGGTTCCATCGTCTCAAGCTGGCCGCTCTCCAAAGTCGAAATGCTCGCCCCAGTATCCTCAGCCAAAGTAGGATTCTTGGTAGCGGTGACGACGACGCTTTCCGATGCTGTGGCCAGGTGAAGTTGAATGGTAATCACTTCGGATCGGGCAGGCACACTTTCGGTCTGCGGAGCAAAGCCCCCTGCCAGAACCTGAACGCGGTAGCTTTCGGTTGAGGTTTGGCCAGTCTTTATCTGTGCAAATGTGGCAAGTCCTTCTGCAGAAGTTATCGCTACCTGTAGGGGAACATCCGTGCGTCTAGCGAACAGAGAAACCTGCGCCCCGGAAACAGCGGCCGATTGCGGATCGATGACCTTGATCTTGAGCTCGGCGGACTGTGCCACCGCAATAGAAGTGAACAAGAACCAAAAAGCGCATGCGCGCATACCATCCTCCTTTTCACGCGAAAGGGGTTGAGGTGGACGGTTTGCGCCGGTCTCCTGGCTTCGCGAGTAAGGATGATGATGAAGTGCCGAGTACTGAGTACTGGATACTTACCACCAGCCCGCTGACATTAGATCCAAAGGCAGTGGCTAGCTCAACATCCGCTTCTTGCAGGCGGCCTTCCCGGGATTTCCCAGTGGCCGTCTGTACTTTCCTCGCTTACAGTTGCGCGGCAGCGCGGGATTCACACCCGCTTCCCTGTCTTCACCGAGCGGCGAAGACGCGCCAACCGAAGTACATTTAAAAGCACATTTCAAAGAACGGGACAACCGATTGAAAAAACTTAAAGCGCTGAAGGTCGAAAGTCAACCTCGATTAAAGAGGAACCCCGCCTACCCTGTGTTCCTCTGTGGCCAGTCTGTGTGTAATTCGGGTTTCAAAACCTAAACTTCGCCGCTAACTGAATCACCCGCGGTCCTCCGCCGCCTAATCCAGGATTCGTCTGCGCCTGGTCGGGAGTCTGCGTGATCAATCCAGCAGGCGGCGTGCCGGGAGTTACAAACCAATTGGGCAATGCAAAATTCGGGTGATTGAAAATATTGAAAAACTCTCCCCGCAACTGCAGATTCACCCGCTCGGTGAGCGGCGTTTCCTTCAGCACGGCAAAATCCAGTTGCCAGAAATCCGGGCCATAAATCGCATTCCGGCCAAGATCGCCAAATGTGCCGTAAGCCGGTTGCGCAAACGCATTGGCATTCAGATAACCAATGGTGTCAGGTGCCGACTCCCAGTTCGGGTTAATGGGATTCACTCCCGGCACAAGGTTCGGCCTCTGATGGTAATTCGACTGTGTATTGAGATTCGCGTTTGGGAATGAACTGGTATCGTTCGCACTCACAATCGGGACGGGCCGCCCGCTCTGTGCAGTAAAAATCGTGCTCAGCTCCCATCCATGCGAAAGCTTTTGGGGCCCGAACGTGCGCGGAATCTCATAGGTCAGCGCTGTCGTGAAACGATGCCGGGTGTCAAAGTTCGACGGGCCATGCTCAGCGGCCAGATCATTCGAGTTCTGCGGCAGAGCCACGGTCGA
>JASIEN010000251.1 GCA_030045935.1 Candidatus Sulfotelmatobacter sp. | reverse complement strand
GGGTCCTCGCTGCGCGGATTGTCCGAGGTCAACACCACGAAATCGCTGCCGCGGCCCGCGGCTTCGCCCATCAGAGGACGCTTGCTGCGGTCGCGATCGCCGCCGCATCCAAACAACGTGATGACTCGCCCGTTCGCGGGAGGAACCAGTTCGCGGGCCAGCGCGGTCAGATTACGCAGTGCATCGTCCGTGTGCGCATAATCTACGACCACTGTAAACGGCTGCTCGCACTCGACCCGCTCGAATCTGCCGGGCACGGAAGACAGCTTATCGATACCATTGGCGATCGCGAGCGTGGCACAGCCGCGCGCATAAGCCGCTCCAGCAGCGGCCATGATGTTGTAGACGTTCACGCGCCCGATCAGCGGCGAAAACAGCGGAATCTTGTCGGTGGGCGTCACCAGGTCGAAACGCGTCCCGTGGGTGGTGATATTGACGTTTCGCGCGTGGAAATCCCCGCGCTCCCAACCGAATTTCAGAACAGTGGAGCCGCGCTTGCGGCTGAAGTCGGCCAGCCTGATTCCCGCTTCATCGTCGACATTGATCACAGCCGCTCGTGGCGGATCCGTGCCACAGCCGGCAAACAAAACACGCTTGGCCGCGAAATACTCATCCATAGTTTTGTGATAGTCGAGATGGTCGCGAGTGAGGTTCGTGAAGACTGCCACATCGAAGGGAATGCCATAGACGCGCTCCTGTGCGAGCGCGTGGGAGGAAACTTCCATGACGCCTTCGGTCGCGCCATGCCCTAATGCCTGGCTGAAAAGCTGGTTCAATTCGAGCGCTTCGGGCGTGGTATGCGGAGCCGGCAAGACCTTTCCTGCGACGTGATATTCGATGGTTCCGATCAGTGCGGTCTTTTTTCCAGCGGCGTGCAGAATCGATTCCAGCAGAAATGCGGTTGTGCTCTTGCCGTTGGTGCCTGTGATTCCGGTAATCGCCATACGCTGGGCCGGTTGCTTATAGAAATTGGCGCTGATGCGGGCGAGCGCCCGGCGGCCGTTCGCCACAACTGCCCAGGCGACGTTGGGACGAGGCTTCTGCTCCGGCGAATCGGTCACGATTGCAACAGCGCCAGCGGCAATTGCCTGATCAATAAAACGGTTCCCGTCACTGGATTCGCCGCGCATGGCCACGAATAACGCGCCCGGATTAACCCGGCGTGAGTCATATTCGACATTGCTCACCCCCGGGTCCCCGCTGATCGAGAGGAATTCCGCTCCATCCAGCGCTTGTTGGAAGGTCATTGCTTAGGATTATAGGACACGGCGACAGACGAGCTTCAACACAGGTTACCAACGGAACATTTGCCCCATTACCCTGCTGCGCTACAGTAGATTTATGTCCACGGGAATCAAGTTTCTTTGCGCGCAGTGCGAAAAACCGGAAGACAAGTGTGAGTGCGAGAAGTTCTGCTGTCTGTGCCAGTCGCAACTGGACGTTCGTGTTTGTGCCGACGGCCTCATGTACTGCGAGCCCTGCCGCAACGCCTGTGATTACAAAACGTCTGATTAGGCGCTGACACCAGCAGGCAAAATCCTATAAGGTCGACGGCGGCCGACATGCTCGAGAACTCTGCCATTGTTGTGAATGGAAAGCTGATGACGAACGACTGACCCTCAACGACGCGTCTTAGATCACCACCGCTTCTCGGTACTCGCCAAACACCTTCCGCATGGCGTCAGCGATCTCGCCGACGGTGGCATCGGCCTCTACGGCGGTAAGAATTCGCGGCATCAGGTTTGCGCCCGACTTGGCTGCATCGATGATGCCGTTCAGGGCGAAATGCCATGGCCCGACGTCGCGCTTGGCACGAAACGCGCGGACGCGCTCGATTTGCTTTTGCTCCAGCGCAGGGTCAATCTTCTGAATCGGAATCGGCTTTTCTTCTTCGACCTCAAACTTGTTCACGCCGACGACGATCGCCTTGCCCTGATCGACTGCCTGCTGGTATTCGTAAGCCGCGTTCTGAATTTCCTGCTGCACGAAGCCGCGCTCAATGGCCTTTAACATGCCGCCCATCGCTTCGATCTTGCCAAGATACTCGGCGGCGCGTTTTTCGATCTCGTTGGTCAGGGACTCGATGTAATAAGAACCGGCGAGAGGATCGACGGTCTGCGGCGCACCCGACTCGTAGGCGATGATCTGCTGTGTGCGCAAGGCAATTCGCGCTGCTTGCTCGGTGGGAAGAGCCAGGGCCTCGTCGTAGGAATTGGTATGCAGCGATTGTGTTCCTCCCAGCACAGCCGACAACGCCTGAATCGCCGTTCGGACGATGTTGTTTTCCGGTTGCTGAGCTGTGAGCGTAGATCCGGCAGTTTGCGTGTGGAAGCGCAGCATCCATGAGCGCGGATTCTTGGCTTTGAAATGCTCGCGCATGATGCGCGCCCACATGCGGCGCGCAGCACGGAATTTGGCCACTTCCTCGATAAAATTATTGTGCGCGTTGAAAAAGAACGAAAGCCGGGGGGCGAACTGGTCTACATCCAGTCCGGCCTTGATGGCGGCATCGACGTAGCACATGCCATCACCCAGCGTGAACGCAATTTCCTGTACCGCCGTCGATCCCGCCTCACGCATGTGATAGCCGGAGATCGAAATCGTGTTCCAATCTGGTACGTTTTCGTTTGCCCAGGCAAAAATATCGGTGATGACGCGCAATG